>CALZOH010000009.1 GCA_945827465.1 uncultured Prevotellaceae bacterium | reverse complement strand
CACTCGCCACTCGAGTAAGGCAAGAATACTTTTACCCCAAATCGGTCATTAGCGTTATGATGATAACAACTCTTGTTTTTGTTCAGATGTCTCTACGTTTTGAGGGCGCAATGGGGTTCCATTGCAACCGAAAAACGGAAAGGCAGATGACAAAAAGAAAGTTTGTTTGCGCATAATAGTCTAATGACCGATTTGGGTTTAACTATCTTATGGATGTATAGTCCCCAAAGAAGCCGCTATACATTCAACAGATAAGTACGACAAGGAATTTATAAAGCCCAACAGGACTTGAAAGTATTAGCGGACACATCTCATCCGAAACAAGGCTACAAGAAAAACCTCGGAATATCCCATCGTGGGAGTTCCGAGGTTTTTCTTGTAGCGCTCTAAAGGGAATTAATCGAGCTTTAAAACGGCTAAGAAAGCCTTCTGAGGCACTTGTACATTGCCAATTTGTTTCATGCGCTTCTTACCCTTCTTTTGTTTTTCAAGCAATTTACGCTTACGGCTGATATCACCTCCGTAGCACTTGGCAGTAACGTCTTTGCGAACTTGCTTAACGGTTTCGCGAGCGATAATTTTGGCTCCGATGGCAGCCTGAATAGCAATATCAAACTGTTGACGGGGCAAAAGGTCCTTGAGCTTCTCACACATTCGACGGCCAAAAGTGACGGCATTGTCGGCATGAGTAAGTGTGGATAGGGCATCGACGGGCTGGCCATTGAGCAGAATGTCGAGTTTGACCAAATTGGAACGTCGGAAGCCGGCGATATGATAATCGAAAGACGCATATCCCTTTGACACGCTCTTGAGCTTGTCATAAAAGTCTATCACGATTTCTCCCAAAGGAATGTCGAAGAGTAATTCCACCCTATTACCGGCTACATAATCCTGCTTGACCAGTTCGCCCCGCTTACCAAGACATAACGTCATGATGGGACCGATATAATTAGACGAAGTAATGATGGATGCACGGATATAAGGTTCTTCGACATGATCAATTTCGGTAACCTCAGGCATGTCCGAAGGATTATGCACCTCAAGAGTGCGCCCCTTCTTGGTATAGATTAAGTAAGATACGTTGGGTACGGTCGTGATGACGTCCATATTGAACTCGCGGTCGAGGCGCTCCTGAATAATTTCCATATGGAGCAATCCTAAAAAGCCGCAGCGGAATCCAAAACCAAGGGCCACCGACGACTCGGGCATGAAGGAGAGAGAGGCATCGTTGAGCTGTAACTTCTCAAGCGATGAACGGAGGTTCTCGAAATCTTCGGCCTCAATGGGATATATACCGGCAAAAACCATTGGCTTCACTTCTTCAAAGCCTGCAATGGCTTCACTACAGGGTCGCACGGCGCTGGTAATGGTATCTCCCACCTTCACTTCGGTGGCCGTCTTGATGCCGCTCACAATGTAACCTACATTACCGCAACTCAACATCTTTTGGGGCTGCATGGTCATCTTGAGTACGCCGATCTCATCGGCATCGTATTCCTCGCCCGTGTTGACAAACTTAACGTGCTCACCTGAATGTATCTGTCCGTTAAGGATCTTGAAATAGGCGATGATACCGCGGAAAGGATTAAACACCGAATCGAAAATCAAAGCCTGCAGCGGGGCCTGTTCATCACCCTCAGGATGGGGTATGCGCTCTACTACGGCATTCAAGATCTCTTCAACGCCCAAGCCCGTACGACCGGAGGCACGAATAATCTCACTGGCATCACAACCGAGCAATTCGACGATTTCATCTTCTACTTCCTCGGGCATGGCTGAATCCATGTCGCATTTGTTAATGACGGGAACAATGGTCAAATCGTGCTCGATGGCCATGTAAAGGTTCGAGATCGTTTGAGCTTGCACGCCCTGGGTAGCATCTACGACAAGCAAAGCTCCTTCGCACGAAGCGATGGAACGGCTTACTTCGTAAGAGAAATCTACATGTCCCGGCGTATCAATCAAATTCAGAATATATTTTTCGCCTTGATACTGGTATTCCATCTGGATGGCGTGACTCTTAATGGTAATGCCGCGCTCGCGTTCCAAATCCATATTATCAAGAATCTGGTTCTCGGTAATCGTGATCGTCTTGGTAAACTCGAGCAAACGGTCAGCCAAAGTGGACTTACCGTGATCGATATGCGCAATGATACAAAAGTTGCGGATATTCTTCATATATAATAAATGTCTATAGAAAAGTAAAAAGGATTCGGAGTCCGATATCAGTCAAAACACTCGGCTTCGGAGAGCGAAACACCCTTCGTATCTTTATCGGAAAGCACCATCTCTTCGCGACGGATGGGCCAGGGAATACCTACCTCGAGGTCGTCGAAGCGAATGGAAGCCTCTGCTGAGGGCATATAAGCATTATCTACCTTGTAAGTGAATACGGCTTTCTCCGACAAAACCAGGAAACCATGGGCAAAGCCGCGGGGAATGAATAGTTGGCGACGATTTTCGGCACTGAGTTCAACCATGACGTAGCGTCCAAATGTGGGTGACGAACGACGAAGATCGACAGCTACATCCAAAACACGACCTTCGAGAACTCGAACCAGCTTAGCTTGGCTCCAACATCCGCGTTGGTAGTGAAGACCACGCAAAACGCCATACGAAGACTTCGACTCATTGTCCTGCACAAATTCAACGGCTCCTATTTGAGCATCAAAATCCGACTTGCGATAAGTTTCCATAAAATACCCCCGATGATCTTCAAACACTTTCGGTTCAAGGATAAAAACACCGGGGAGTTCAGTTTGTAGATACTTCATTCCTTTAGATTACAATTTGGCTGCAAACTTAAATGTTTTTATTGAAATATGCAAGAAAAAGCTGACCCTAATCACATTTACGAAAGAAGAAAGAAACACAGAGAAAGCAGGTTTCATAAATTAATTGTACCTTTGCGCAAACTTTTAGACAAGACATAACAGATACAAATGAAGAATCCCGTTGAATTAATGAATCTGGCATCTGACAATATCCGTATTCTGTCGGCGGCCATGGTAGAAAAAGCTCGATCAGGACACCCCGGCGGTGCCATGGGCGGAGCAGACTTCATTAATGTTTTATTCTCTGAATACTTAGTTTATGATCCCAAGAATCCACATTGGGAAAATCGCGACCGTTTCTTCCTTGACCCCGGTCATATGTCGCCGATGCTCTACAGCGTGCTTACTTTATCAGGCAAATTCAGTATCGAAGAAATACAATCATTCCGCCAATGGGGTTCTCCTACGCCCGGTCATCCGGAGCGCAACATTGAGCGCGGCATTGAAAACACGTCCGGTCCGCTCGGTCAGGGTCATACCTTTGCCGTAGGTGCGGCTATCGCGGCCAAATTCCTGGCAGCCCACCTCAACAACCCGGCTTTTGAGCAGGAAAAAATCTATGCCTACATCAGCGATGGCGGTATTCAAGAAGAAATTTCGCAGGGTGCAGGACGCACGGCCGGTTTCTTGGGGCTTAACAACCTCATCATGTTCTACGACTCCAACGATATTCAGCTATCCACCGAATGCTCTGAAGTGTCTACGGAGAATACGGCCATGAAATATCGCTCGTGGAACTGGAACGTCATCACCATTGACGGAAACGATTGTCAGGCCATTCGCCAAGCCCTCGACATTGCCACTGCCGAAAAAGAGCGCCCTACCCTCATCATCGGTAAATGCGTGATGGGAAAAGGCTGCCGCGACGCTGAAAACAATAATTTAGAACATAATTGCAAGACCCACGGAGCTCCATTAGGCAAGGGCGCTTACGAAAACACGGTGCGCAACCTGGGCGGAGATCCCGATAACGCTTTCGTCATCTATGATGAGGTGAAGGAACTCTACGCTCAACGCCAACAAGAATTGGAAGCCATCGTGGCAGAACGCCAAAAGGATCAACAGGCTTGGGAACAAACCCACCCCATCGAGGCCAAGAAACAGCAGGCGTGGTTTGCCAACCAACTTCCCGCCGTTGACTGGAACAACATTGCAGTAAAAGCCAACGATGCTACCCGTAACGCTTCGAGTTCCGTGTTGGCTACCCTCTCGGGAGTAGTTGAGAATATGATCTGCGCCTCTGCCGACCTCTGCAATTCGGATAAGACAGACGGATTCCTGAAACATACCCGCAATATTACGCGAAACGACTTTGGCGGCAATTTCTATCAGGCCGGCGTGAGCGAACTCACCATGGCTTGCATTTGCATCGGCATGGTGCTCCACGGAGGCGTGCAGGCCGCAATGGGAACCTTCTTCGTGTTCTCCGATTATATGAAGCCGGCCATCCGCATGGCGGCACTCATGCAGTTGCCTGTTAAGTTCATTTGGAGCCACGACTCTTTCCGCGTTGGCGAAGATGGTCCTACCCATGAGCCCATCGAGCAGGAGGCACAAATCAGATTGATGGAAAAAGTGCAGAACCACAGCGGGCGCAATGCTCTCTTGGTGCTGCGACCGGCTGACGTACACGAGGCGGTTGAATGTTGGCGCATGGCCTACGAGAACCAAGATACGCCTACGGCCCTCATCTTCTCCCGTCAGAAGATAGAAGACCTGCCCGAAGGTACCGATTACAGCGGAGCGCAGCGCGGCGGTTACGTAGTGGTAGATGAGGCTGAGCCCGATGTAATCCTCCTGGCTTCAGGCTCTGAAGTATCTACATTGGTAAGTGCGGCTGAACTGCTCAAGCAAGATCATATTAAATATAAAATCGTCAGCATTCCGTCAGAGGGTCTCTTCAACACACAACCGGCCGACTATCGCGACTCTGTGCTTAATCCCGGTGTGAAGAAGTTCGGACTCACCGCCGGACTCACCGTCAACTTGGAACACTTGGTAGGAAGCAACGGCAAGGTTTACGGTTTGAATTCCTTCGGTTACTCTGCGCCATATACGGTGCTCGACGAGAAGCTGGGATTCACGGCCGAAAATATTTATCAGCAAATTAAAGAATACCTTCAAAAGTAGGTTGTCCATGGAAAAAGGTATCATTGGTTTGGCATCCGACCACGCAGGCTACGCCTTAAAACAATATGTCAAAGAATATCTGGACCGTCATCAAATGCCCTATCGAGACTACGGTTGTTTTAGCGAAGAAAGTTGCGACTATCCCGACTTCGCCCATCAGTTGGCCGAAGGTATCGAAAAGGGCGAATGCCAACAGGGTATCGGTATTTGCGGTACGGGCGAGGGCGTGAGCATGACGCTCAACAAGCACGCCAACATCCGCGCCGGATTGTGCTGGGCTCCCGAAATTGCCGAAATGACCCGCAAGCACAACGATGCTAACATTCTGGTGATGCCGGGACGATTTATCGACAATGAAACGGCCGAAGCCATCATGGACAAATTCTTTAACACCGAATTTGAGGGCGGACGTCATATCCGAAGAATCAACAAGATTCCCCTTCCTTAATCTTCATTTCATCCGACGCATGACCAAAAAAGAACTCTACAATCAGGTATTGGATACGTTGAAGGAACAATCTCCGCAAAACGATACGGAATTGTTCTACACCAACCCATTCCAACTGTTGGTTGCAGTAGTTCTCTCGGCTCAATGCACCGACAAGAGGGTCAACATGGTGACGGCCGACTTGTTCCGCCAATACCCCACGGCCGAAACAATGGCTCAAGCCGATGTGGAGGAGATCTTCGACTATATCCGTTCGGTTTCCTACCCCAATTCCAAAGCCAAATACTTAGTAGGTCTTTCTCAAAAAATCATGGCCGACTTCGGCGGTGAGGTGCCCGAAACCATCGAGCAACTTACGCAACTGCCGGGCGTAGGCCGTAAGACGGCCAACGTGATTCAGGCTATTGCTTTCGACAAGCCGGCCCTGGCCGTCGACACCCACGTTTATCGTGTGAGCCACCGCCTCGGATTAGTCCCCTCTACGGCCAACACGCCTTACAAGACGGAAATGGAACTCTTGCGCCACATCAAGAAGGAGGACATCTCAAAGGCTCACTTCTGGCTGCTCTACTTCGGCCGTTACACCTGCACGGCCCTCGCGCCCAAGTGCCAGCAATGCAAGTTCACCTCCATTTGTCGCCACTTCAAAGCGGCAACTGCCAAGCAGGCGCGACAGGCCAAAACCGATTCACCGAAATCTATCAGCATATAACAATCACAATACAGAACAAATAATATGGTAACAATTGACAAATTTAATTTCAATGGCAAGAAGGCCATTGTACGTGTAGACTTCAACGTTCCTCTGGATGAGAACGGCAAGGTAACCGACGACACCCGCATCCGCGGCGCACTTCCTACGCTCAAGAAAGTTTTGGCCGATGGCGGTGCCGTCATCATGATGAGCCACATGGGTAAGCCCAAAGGCAAGGTGAACCCCAAGTTATCCCTCTCGCAGATTGTTCCGAACGTATCGGAGCGTCTCGGTGTGGAAGTGAAATTTGCTGACGACTGCGGCAAGGCTGCCGAAGCTGCTGCTGCCCTCCAGCCGGGTGAAGCCCTCCTGTTGGAAAACCTTCGCTTCTATCCGGAAGAAGAAGGCAAGCCCGTTGGCATCGACAAGGCTGACCCTGCTTACGACGAGGCCAAGAAGGCTATGAAAGCCAGCCAGAAGGAATTTGCCAAGACTTTGGCTTCTTACGCTGACGTGTACGTAAACGATGCCTTCGGTACTGCTCACCGCAAGCACGCTTCTACAGCTGTTATCGCCGACTACTTTGATGAGAACAGCAAGATGCTGGGTTACCTCATGGAGAAAGAGGTAACGGCTATCGACAACGTGTTGAAGAACGCGCAGCACCCCTTCACCGCTATCATCGGCGGTAGCAAGGTATCGTCGAAGCTGGGTGTTATCAAGAACCTGCTCGACAAGGTCGACAACCTGATTATTGGTGGCGGTATGGGCTTTACCTTCTTCAAGGCTCAGGGCGGAAGCATTGGTGACTCACTGCACGAAGACGACTTGATGCCCGAGGCTCTCAACGTATTGAAAGCTGCTGAAGAGAAGGGCGTAAAGATCTCTCTGTCGGTTGCAACGGTTGCCGGCAACAAGTTCAGCAACGATGCCGAGCAGAAGATTTTCGAGACCCACAGCATTCCCGACGGATGGGAGGGCATGGATGCTTCGCCGGCTTCGTTGAAGATTTGGAAGGAGATCATCCTGAACTCCAAGACGATTCTCTGGAACGGTCCGGTGGGCGTATTTGAATTCCCCAACTTTGCCAAGGGTACCGGCGAGATTGCGAAGTATGTAGCCGAGGCTACTCAGAACGGTGCTTACTCTCTGGTAGGTGGCGGCGACTCTGTGGCTGCTGTCAACAAGTTCGGATTGGCCGACCAGGTTTCGTATGTTTCAACCGGTGGCGGTGCCATGCTCGAGGCTATCGAGGGCAAGATTCTGCCGGGTGTTGCAGCCATTGTAGGTGAAAAATAGTTCTATCATATTTTAAGACAAGCAACTTGCGGGACTTCGTTTCTTTGCAAGTTGCTTTATTTATTGACAGCCCCTGCCGTGAATCGATCCCTTACCGCTTCCCTCCTTTTCTTGCTGCTGACGCTGTTCAGCTGTCAGAGTCGCCAGGCCGACGAGCGCCCGACGACCGATTCTCTTGTCTCTGCCCTGCCCCAGGAGTGGAGCATCGCCCTGTTGCCCACGACCGACTGCCTGCCTTTTTATTTAGCGGCGCAAGGCATCTACGACTCACTGGGCCTTCCGCTCAAAGCCGTGGTGTATGCTTCGCAGATGGATGCCGAGCAGGCCGTGGTGGAGGGAAAGTGCATCGGGTGCGCTACCGACTTATTCCGCACGGCCGTGCTGCAGAAGCAGAAGAAACCCCTTCGCTATTGTTTTACTACGCCTCGCGAATGGAACCTGATTGCCAACAAACGACTGCGCCTCCGCTCCATCAAGCAGCTGAACGACCGCGTCGTGGCGATTACCCGCCATTCGTGTGTGAACTACCTCTGCGAGCAGGCCGCGAGCCGGATGAAGCCCACCGACTTGATGTTGCGACCGCAGATTAATGATATTTTCCTGCGCACAAAGATGTTGGTAAACGCGCAGGTCGACGTGGCTATCCTGCCCCAGCCTCAGGCTCTCATGGCGCGGAAGCAGGGCCACACACTCCTGCCTCTCGACGGGCCGAAGGAGGCCCTCCCGGCCGGCTTTGCCCTTTCGGCAGCCTTCACCAACCGTCCCGACGGGGCTGAGAAGGTGGCGCTGCTGATGAAGGGATATAACCTGGCGGTCGAGCGGCTCAAGCTGATGAAGAAGCTGCCGGCCGACTGCGTGCGCGAGTTTCGCCTGGGCACTTTTGCCGACAGCATCGACACGGCTCACGCCTTCGCCCAGGCGGCGCTGCCTACGGCCGAGCAGCAAAAGACGGCCGTTGAATGGCTCAAAGGCCAAGAGGCGTTGCCCAAGACGTTCGATGCCGATACGCTGACTTTCCCCTTCCACCCTTAACCCTGCCCCACTTATGAGTAACGACCCATCATCGGCCTTTAAGGCTGCCGTGAATGCCTTGCAGCAATCGCACCTGCCCGAAGCTCTCGACCAGGTGCAAGCCCTCCTTCACCAAGCGCCCGACTGGTCGGCGCAGTCGGAGGTGGACGACATCCGCCGCTCTTACCAGTCGTTGCTCGATTGCATGAAGCAGGGCTTTGCCGACAGCGAGCGGGCGAAGTTCTTCAGCCAGTTCCTGCAACGCACCTATCGCACGGCCGTGGAGGTCGACCGCGAACTGAGCCTCCGCACGGTCAAGACGGACTACAACGACTTCCGGCTGCGGATGCGCAAGGAGGGGACGACGTTGCTCTCCGTGTTAAAGGAAATGGACTTGCTCAATCAGCAACTGCTCTTTTCGTCGCTCACGGCCGGCCTGAACGATGGCGCCGGGGGCGAGAGGCTTCACCTGAGGCCGGAGGACAAGAAGCGGGAGGAGCTCAACGACTGCCTCTTCCACTTGATACATACCTCGGGCCTCCTTACCGACGAGGAGGCGGAGGCACTGCAGGCCAACTTCGACAACGAGGAGTCGGGCTTCAGCCATCAGCAGCGCCAACTCTTTGCCGGGGCTCTGACGCTGGCCTTGTTCCACTATTTCGACCCGCTGAAGCTGAAACTGCTCTGCCACCTCTATGCCGAGGCCGACGATGCCACGGCGTGCCGGTCCTTGACGGGTATGGCCTTTGCGCTGACGCTTTATGAGGACCTGATGAGCATTTTTCCCGAGCTCGACTCGCTTTTGGAGGGGCTCAGACACTTGCCCTCGTTCCGTAGCGACCTGGTGGAACTGCAGGGACAGATGATGATGCTCACCAAGACGGAAGATGTGAGCAAAACCATCATTGAGACCATCCTGCCCAACATGAAGGAGGCTACCAAGAACTATATGGACCGCCTCTCGATGGATAAGTTGGAGGAGTTGATGAATGACGAAAGCGAGGCCGACCTTTTTTCCAAGAGCGACTTCAATCAGCAGATTGAGGACGGCATCCAGCAGATGTGCAAGTTCCAGGCCGAGGGAGCCGATATTTATTACGGCACCTTCTCGGCGCTCAAGCATTATGCCTTCTTCCACGACGAGGCCCACTGGTTCAAGCCCTTCAATGCCAAACTGTGTCTGTCTGACTCCATGGCCGAAGCCGACACGACCGCCTTGCTCAACCTTTTCCGCCAGGTCGACCTCTGCCCTTCCGACACGTATTCGATGGCCTTCACCCTCTCCGGCTTCCAGGCCATGGGCCACCGGCTCGTTATCGACAACATCAAGAGCATGATGCCCGACCTCGAGCTACGCATCAACAACGAGCGCCCCATGCCCGTGGAGCGCAAGAAGATGCTCCGCCATTATCTGCAAGACCTCTACCGCTTTTTCCACCTCTACAGACTGCGGCGCGAACTGCCCCTGAACCCCTTCAGCGAGCTGACGCTGTTTCTGCCCTCGCGCTTCCTGCTTTCGGTCTTGATGCAAGACACTGACAGCTACTTCTCGATAGCTTACCTGGCCTACCGCAACAAGAATATGGCGATGGCCCTCGAATGGTTACAGGCCATTCCCGAAAAGCACTTCAGCGTGGAGGCCTACAAGATGCTCGGAAGCACACACCACCATCTCAAACACTTCGCCGAAGCGGCCGAAGCCTATGAGAAGGCTTACCTGACCGAGACGGCCAACGCCCAACTGCTGCGCCGACTGGCCGCCTGCCACCTTCAACTCGGCCACCACGAGCGCGCCCTGAAATTCTATCGCGAGCTGCTCGCCCTGCGGCCGCTCGACGAGGAGGCCATCATTCGTTGCGGCCACTTGCTGCTTGAGCTCAAGCAATTTGGCAAAGCCTTTGAGCTCTACCTCAACAGCGAAACGGTACTCCCTGATTCGCTGCCCATCAAACGCGGTGTGATGACCTGCGCCTTCCACCTGCACAAGCCCGACACCACTGAGAAGTACTTCCACGAGTTCTTCAACGAGGCCGCCACGCCTGCCGACCTGCGACTGGCCGGCCACGCTGCCTGGGCAGGCGGAAAGCTGACCCGTGCTATCGAGCTCTACACCCAATCGGCCCGGAGCGAGGCGAGCGGCGAGCCTTTCGCCTTCACCGACGACGAGGCCGACATGTTGCTGCTCTATGGCATCCCCACCCACGACCTTCGGTTCATGGAGGACATCGTGCGCGGGCTTCCCCTCTCTTAATCCTCCCCCACTCTCCATGCTTTCGGCACGCCCCGAAGGCAATCTTCAACATGGCCCAAAGCTTTCGAGATCCCTCGAAGGCTTTCTTCATACCTGCATAGCCTTCGGGCGGTTGCATACCTTCAATGCTCGAAAGAATCATTCATCTGCGCGACTACCTTCAATGGTCAAAAAGTACTTTTAGGGCATTGAAGGTCTTCAAACATGCTAAATACAATATAAACATTATATTGAAGGCCTTCAATCATATTAAATAGTTTATATATGTTAAATTGAAGGTCTTCAATCATTGAAAAAAATATCGATACATGAAATTGAAGGCCTTCAAACAAGAGAAAAAATACTTCTGCATCCTATTGAAGAGCATCAATCATGCGAAATTATACTTGTACATAATATTGAAGGCCTTCAAATAGGCGAAAAAGTATTGAGACATGAAATTGAAGGCACGGGGAAGCAAGCCGCACGCCCCGCGTGAGCTCATGGGCCGCTGCGAAGGGTGGACGCAGACCCCGCGTGAGCTCATGGGCCGCTGCGAAGGGTGGACGCACGGCGTCGCCAAGCGTGCGGGCACAAGAAAAGCCCCTGCCGGGCGTCGAGGGAACGCTTCGGCAGGGGCAAAAGCTTTACGAAAAAGGTGATCTTAGATGTTTTTCTTCACCGTGTACGAGCCGGCCTGATAGAGCTTGGAATCCGTCTCGCCCGGCAGCGTGACGCTGGCGGTGGCACCCTTCGGGATGGTGAACTTCCAGATCCACTGGTTGCCCTCAAACTTCCATTCACTCTTGATGAGGCCTGCCGATGAACGATATTCGGCTTTGACAAAGCCCAGACGCTTGTCGGGAATGGGGCGCATGATGATGTTCTTGAATCCGGGCTTGTCGACGTCGGCCGCAATGCCGGCCATGGTCTCCCACATCCATTCGGCCACACAGCCGTAAGCATAATGGTTGAAGCTGTTCATGCCGCGGGGGCCCATTCCGGTTTCAATCATATAACTGTTCCATCGCTCCCAGATGGTGGTAGCTCCGTTGTCGACCGAATAGAGCCAGCTGGGGTTCTTGCGCTGGAAGAGCACCTCGTAGGCCAAGTCCGACAGACCGTTTTCGGTCAGTGTGGGCATGAGGATGGAGGTGCCGAGGAAGCCGGTCTGCAGGCAGCCGCCGTGGTCGGCAAAGTTCTGACGGAGGCGGGCAATCATCTCTTCGCGGGCCTTTCCCTCCACCAAGCGGTTCTTCAAGGCGAAGAGCGCAGGGGTCTGCATCGTGTTGAGCACGTCAATCTTGAACTTACCGTCAGCCGTCAGGAAGCGGTCCTTGAGGTATTGGCGGGCCTCGCGGGCAATGCCCTCATATTTGGCAGCGTTGCGGCCGGTGGCGCGGGCCATGTCGGCCATCATCTCAGCATCCATCAACCAGTAGCAACCGCTCAGATAGCTCCACCATTCGGGGGTCTCGGGGCGCATGAGGTGCTCACCCTTTTCGTTGACGTAGCGGATGGTGCCGGCACAGGTCTCCAAGGGTTCGTAGCTCAACCAGTCGGCCCACTGCATGTTGTCGTTCTCGGAGAGAAGGGCCTGGTGGTCGTACTTCGTCTCGGTCAGGTGGTCCAGATAGCGTTCGAGGGCCGACCAGTTCTCGTCGATAATCTTCGTATCGGCAAACTGCTTCCAGATGACCCAAGGTACGATGACGGCAGCGTCAGACCAGCCCAAGCGACACATGTCCTTGGGAGAGGCACCGTATTGGGCCAGGGGCGCAACGCCGGGGAAACCGCCCAGAGCGCCTTGCGTATCGCGCAAGTCGCGTGTCCACTTATGAAAGAATGAAGCTGTATTGGCAAAGAACGTACCCGTCTCGGTAAATACCTGCGTGTCGGCCGTCCAACCCAAGCGCTCGTTGCGCTGCGGGCAATCGGTAGGCACCGAAAGATAGTTGGAACGCTGGCCCCAGACCACATTTGAAATCAAACGGTTGATGAGCTCGTTGCCGGTGGTGATGCGGCCAATCTCCATCTCTTTGGAAATGGAAGTAACCGGAATGGACTCGAGCGACTTGATGCGTACCTCGTTGGTAGCCGTCACCGATACGAAGCGATAGCCATAAAACGTGTAGCGGGGACGGTAAGACACATAGCCGGGAGCGTTGCCGAACGTATAGCGAAGGATAATGCCGATGTCGGGAATGCGCAGATTCAGGCGGTGACAGCTACCCTCAGGTCCGTCCATGCCACGGCTCTTGGCGCCATTGCCGTCGTTGAGCAACTCGGCAGGCAGGCAGGTCAGTTCAGTGCCTGCGGGAGCTTGGAACACGAAGGAGGGCACACCGGCACAGTTCTGGCCGAAGTCCACCACCAACGTCTCGCCCGGGCGCAGCGTCATCTCCTGACCCTTGCCGAACTCGCGGCGAATGTTGACCTTGCCGAAGTGGTCGGCATCGTCACCCGTCACACCCTGCCACACATAAGCCTTTTGCGGAAGCAGGGCCAAGTCGTCGCGCATATAGATCTCGGCTCCGTTAGAGGGCAAAATCTCGCCCTGGAACTCAGTATTGCGCTCCGGAGTGGATAGTTTCTCGGGAGTGGCATAGCCCGGGAGTTCGCGGGCATCGTATTCTTCACCATCGAAAATGGCTGCGTGCTTCACCGGACCTGCCACGCCGGCTTTCCAGTCGCGCAGGTTGGTGCCGTAATATTGCTTCGTACCGTCGGCAAAGGTCAGTTCGACCACACCGCGGAAAGCCACCTTCTTACCAATCATTCCGTCATGGCCACCGGGCGTAATAATCTTGTCGGCCCACCAGCCGGGAGTAACCTGCACGGCCAAGACATTCTCGGCAGAAGCCTTGGTAGAAATGGCACGCGTAATGTCGTAGGTGAACGAACGCTTCGTCTTGGCATAATGCGTAAAGCCGGGTTTGAGCACCTCGTTGCCGATGGCGCGACCGTTCACGTAGAGTTCGTACACACCCAAACCGGCCGTCATCCAACGGGCCGCAACCACCTTTTTCTCGTTCTTGAGGGTCGAGACAAACCAACTCGCACCGTCGGCTGCCCTTTCGTTGCGCCCCTCGATTCTGCCGGTCACCACGGGAGCATTGGCGGCCGAAATCCATTCTGAATTCGTCCAGGCCGATGGGTCCAAAGCCTGAACACGCGTAACAGCGTCGCCAGATTTAGAGGCGCCGGCGGTCACTGCCACTCCCAACAGCAGAGCGGCAGAGAGACACTTCTTGATGATGTCATTCATCGCAAATAAAAACTTCATACTAACTATTAATTAAGGAATATCTACTCAAAAGCAGGCTCTCTCAACATCAACAATTCCCTCAGGGGAAAGCAAGAAAACCGTGCGAGTTGCAAAAATACAAATAAAATGGTTACCGCAAAATAACAATTGGAGGCAAACGCCCTTCGCGCCTGCCTCCAAACGATATTATAAGATGAATAGAAGATTTATCGACCGGTCGTAAACAGATAAACGTTGCCGCCCATGTCGCCGGCCACGAGCACATTGCCCGAAACGGCTACGCTGTTGAAGAAGGGCGCACCGGCATGAAACTGCCAGGTCACCTTACCCGTTGCCATCTCAACGCCATACAAGCGGCCGTCGGATGCACCGAAGTAGACATTCTTGCCAACGGCAACAGGGCTGGTCTCGATCGTTTTGCTGCCGGCGCGAGTGTAAGGCGAAGTGTACACCAAGGCTTCGCCTACGGGACAGAGCCATTTCTCTTCCATCGTTTGGTTGTCCAAAGCCACCAGACCCTTATCCGAAGTACCGAAAATGATTTCGCGCTTCGTCAGCAAGGGAGTGGAGGTAGCTGCAACGTTGTAGGGCAACTCCTTGCGCACAATAATGCGGCCCGTCAACGACTCCAGTATGAAGAAGCTGCGGTCTGAGACGATGTAAAGCAAAGAATTGTGCAACGCGGCCGAAGCACTGCGGAAGCGCATACCATACTCGCTCATTGACCAGAGGCATTTTCCGTTGTCGATACGATTAGAATACAATGCGCCCCACTGGGTGGAACCGATGACAACGTCCTTATCGACTGCCAGCGTGGAGGTAGTACCCTCATGTTGGCCCCAATCCTTATTGCGCCAAATCAAATTGCCATTGTCGGCATTGAAAGCCGAAAGCGCCATACCGGTACCGGCATACACTTTTCCATCAGCGGTCACCAAGCCATCGACCAGGGCGGGCAGACCCGGCAGCGGCAACTGTACCTTCCAGGCCAACTTACCCGAGGCCACTTCAACGGCATAAAGCTGACCCAAAACGTCCTGGGCAAATACCTTGCCGTTCATGACGGCAATGGAGTTCTTCACAGACTGTTCCAAGGGGAAGCTCCACGCAATCGTACCGTCCTTGGCATTGAGGGCATAGAGATGAGCCTTTCCGAGATTGTCGTCATCGTAAGAGGCAATGAACACTTTACCGTCGTGAATCAGGGGCGAACACATCCAAAGGTTGGAGCCGACGTTGGTCGACCAGGCCAACTGAAGCGTCGAGTCGAAGCGCGCCGTATTCACACCCGTGTGCTGGGCATTTCCCAACAGGTTGTCCCAGTTGTCGCCGAGCTTCACCTCGAGGGCCTGCTTAGCCGGCACAAAAGAAGTTTGGGCCTGAGCCGACTCGCCATTGGCGAAGTGAGCTACCGCCTTGAGCTGAATCTCACAGCCCTTCCATTCTTCCTTCATAGGCAGCTCGCCCTCCCAAGTCCAATCGGTGCGGCGCGTCAGGCGCAGGTCCTTGCCCAGACTCTTCCCGTCCAGCGAATATGAAACCACCACCTCATTGGCCGTAGTCACGCTGGAGTAAGTGTTCACCAGGATGTGGGTAGAAGTAGTTTCGCCCTGCGGAGCCGCAAACGAGATGGTTTTGTCAATATAAGCATGGCGCATCTCCGAACGGAAGTCTCCCTTACCGTCAATGTGCATCACGCGGAAGGAGCTGGTCGAATGGTCGATGCCGCCCTTGTCGACGGTAGCCGTAGAGATGGTATGCACATTGCCTTGCTTCTTGATGAGGTGCATGTGCCAGTGTCCATAAAGGAAAGCCTTCAGATTGTAGTTGTTCAAACAGATGGTATCAGCGCCACTTCCGAACACGAAGCGATCGGAATAGCTAATCAGATCGTGATTGAAAGCAATGACGGGAGTTCCCTTCTTCACGTGGGCCAAATCGTTCTTCAGCCAGCGAGCCACATCATTGAAAGTATAGCTCGGCCTATAATCGCCGCCCGACATCGGGGTCACAACATAATGAACGTTACCCACCTCGAAGGAATAGAAGACAGGACCATAGATACTCTCGAACAACTCTTCACCATACTTGCCGTTCACAAGGTCATGATTACCGATGCAGTAATAAACCGGCACACCCATATTGCGAGTATTCATCAGCTTGATATGGCTCTTCAAACCATTGACGTAACAGATGTCACCCGTGTGAATAATAAAGGCAGCCTTCTCGTTATTGGAATAATCGCGGAGACTCCTTGCCCAGGCCTCATTGCCTTCAACCGCACCAATTTCAGTATCCGAAATCTGGATGAAACGATGATTCCCCTTGCTGTCAACCGCTGTGGGGAAAGGTTCCAATCCGAAATCATAGGAAGTAACCTCTGCTTCAATCTTCCGATAATAACCGTTTGAAGCCATATAACCCGACGGAGTCGTGATAAACACGAAACGCGCACGCTCATGCCCCGGCAGTGAGAAGCATCCCTTCGCGTCCGTTTCAACAACCTGCAAGCCATCAGAAACCTTAATGCCCTGCAATAACTTTTCACCCCGATCCCACTGTCCGTTGCTATTACGGTCAACGTAAACACGTCCGGTGTACTCCGCACTAATAGGAAGCACCGCAAGGAGTGACAAAAGACTTAACAAAAGCTTTTTCATTGATCAATTGTACTTAAAATTCATATTTGGAATCAAGAACCACTACCTTTTAAACAGATGGCAGAGCAACAGAACTGTTCTACATCCATGGGGTAACGTCTTGAGGTTCGATAATATTTGCCATAAAAACGCGGCAAAGTTACAAACATTTTCCTTGCCAATGAAAAAAGTCCAACTACAATTTCAAAATCATCCGAAAGGAAACCGGATCATCCGCAAGTCCTTTTGTAAGGGAGAGAAAAGATGCTGTTAAAAAACAATAAAGAAAATATATCACACTATCGGTTGCAGGAAGCATTAGGAAATTTTCTGTAATTTCGCAAGGTTAAAAAATTAACGATAATTACTCACACAATATATCATAAATAGAATAATACTATTTTATGGAAAGACATTTTTTTGCCGTCGACTTAGGCGCATCCAGCGGTCGCACCATCTTGGGCACACTGAAAGAAGGTCAGCTCCTTCAGAAGGAGTTGACGCGTTTCCCCAATCAATTAATCAGAGCTGCCGGCCACTATTATTGGGACCTGTATGCTCTCTACTGGGAAATTATCAAAGGTCTGCAACTCGTGGCCAAAGAAAACATCAAAATCGAAAGCATCGGTATCGACACATGGGGCGTCGATGTAGCATTGTTTGGAAAAGATGGCTCCTTGTTGCGTAGCCCGTACTCCTATCGTGACCCTCATACGGTGGGAGCGATGGAAGAATACTTTAAGTTGGTGCCCAAAGAGCGAGTGTATGAAATCACCGGCATTCAGTTCATGAATTTCAACACGCTGTTCCAGCTATTCACCTTGCGCAAGAATCATGACTCGGCGCTCGAAGCAGCCGACAAGATATTATTCACCCCCGACGCTCTCTCCTACCTGCTCACGGGAGAAATGGTAACGGAATATTCCATCCTGTCGACCAGTTCGATGATGGACCCGCGCACCAAACGCATCAGCCAAGAGCTGATTGAACCCATCGGCATCAAAGAAGACATGTTCGGACGCTACGTACAACCGGGCGAAACCATCGGCTACCTCACCCCCGAGGTGCAGGAACTGACGGGATTGGGCCGGGTGCCGGTCATTGCCGTTGCCGGACACGACACGGCCTCAGCCATTGCAGCCATTCCTACCGCCGACCCCGAGTATGTGTACCTCAGTAGCGGAACGTGGAGTCTTATGGGTATCGAGACCCAGGATGCCATCATTAATGCAGAAAGCTTTGAAAAGAACTTCACCAATGAAGGAGGTATTGAAGGCACCACCCGTTTCTTGAAGAACATCTGCGGCATGTGGCTCTTCGAGCGTTGCCGCAAGGAATGGACCGATGCCCCTGCAGGTTATGACGAACTGTTTGCTGAAGCTCAAAAGGTCACTCCGTTCAGAAGCTTGATCAACCCCGATGACCCCTGCTTTGCCAATCCACCCTCGATGGTAGAAGCTATCAAAGATTACTGCCGTCGCACCAACCAACCCATCCCCGAAGGCTATGCCGAACAGTGCCGCTGCATCTACGAATCATTGGCCCTGCGTTATCGGGAAGTACTGGACATGCTCAAGGAAATGTCGCCTTTCCCCATGAAAAGAATGCACGTCATCGGCGGCGGCAGCCTCAACTACGTATTGGACCAATACATCGCCAACAGTTTGCAGATTCCTGTGCTGGCAGGACCCAAAGAAGCCACGGCAGAGGGTAACATCCTGCTCCAAATCAAAGCTCAAGGATTGGTATCCGATATTCAAGAAATGAGAGCCATCATTACCCGCTCCGAAAATCCTAAGCGCTACGAGCCGCAGGATGCAGAACTATGGGAAGAGGCCTATCAAAAGTACCTTACTATTGTTAATTGAATCCTCGTCTATTATTAAAAGAAACTACATAAATTATTTATCATTATGAATGAAGCAAACATCTTAAAGTCCTACGAGCTGGCCAAAGAACGCTACGCTGCATTAGGAGTCGACACCGACAAAGCACTTGATACTTTAAAGAATACGCCTATATCTCTGCACTGCTGGCAGACCGACGACGTAATTGGTTTTGAAACTCCCGATGGAGTACTCTCCGGCGGTATTCAAACCACGGGAAACTATCCAGGACGCGCCCGCAACATTGATGAAGTTCGTCAAGATATTCAGAAAGTCACCACCCTGTTGGGCGGAACATACCGTTTGAATCTTCATGAAATCTACGGTGAATTCGGCGGCGAAAAGGTAGACCGCGACCAAGTTGAGGTGAAACATTTCCAGGGCTGGATTGACTGGGCCAAGGAGAATGGCTTGAAGTTGGACTTCAACAGCACCAGTTTCTCTCACCCGAAGAGCGGCAATCTGAGTCTTGCAAATCCCGACAAGGCCATCCGCGACTTCTGGATTGAGCATACCAAACGTTGCCGCGCCATTGCTGACGCGATGGGTAAGGCACAAGACGATCCATGTATTCTCAACATTTGGATTCACGACGGAAGCAAGGACACCACCGTGGAGAAGCTGCGCTACCGCCAATTACTAAAGGATTCTTTGGACGAAATCCTTGCTACCAAGTATGAGAACATGCGCGACTGCTTGGAGGCAAAGCTCTTCGGAATCGGATTGGAAAGCTTCACCGTAGGTTCTTGGGATTTCTACTGCGCTTATTGCGCCGCCAAGCAAGTGATTGCCACTATCGACACCGGTCACTTCCAGTGGGGCGAAGACATTGCCGACAAAGTGTCGAGCATGTTGCTCTTCGTACCTGAACTGATGCTTCACGTGAGCCGCCCCATCCATTGGGATAGCGACCACGTAACCACCATGAACGATGCCACTCTCAACCTCTTCAAGGAGATTGCCCGCGCCGATGCCATGAACCGTGTACACATCGGCCTGGATTACTTCGACGCCAGCATCAACCGTATCGGAGCTTACGTAATAGGTACACGCGCTGCACAGAAGTGCATTCTCAGCGCTCTGCTTGAACCCAACAAGTTGCTCCGCCAGTATGAAGACAACGAACAGTTCTTTGAGCGCCTGGCCCTACTCGAAGAAGCCAAGACCCTGCCGATGGGCGCTGTTTACGACTACTTCAACCTGACCAACAACGTTCCCGTTGGAGAAAGTTTCATTGCCGAAATTCAGAAATACGAACAGGAAGTAACTTCCAAACGATAATCAACCTCCATGTACCGACCTTAACTCACGCACTGAGCCCTTTTCCCAACGGAGATGAGGCAAGCCTGCAGGAGTTGAGGTCGGACTTTTCAATCAAGAAGCATTATGGAAATCATCATCGGACTACTCATTATTGCCATTGGCGCTTTCTGCCAATCGAGTTGTTACGTACCTATCAACAAGATCAAGAATTGGTCATGGGAATCCTATTGGATCATCCAAGGCGTTTTTGCATGGTTAATCTTCCCGCTATTGGGAGCCTTATTGGCCGTTCCCGCCGGTCATAGCCTGTGCGAGTTGTACGCCGGAGCCAATTCGTTCAATGTATGGATGACACTGTTCTTTGGAGTACTCTGGGGCGTTGGCGGTCTTACCTTTGGCCTATCCATGCGCTACTTGGGTGTTGCTCTCGGACAGTCGATAGCCCTCGGTACCTGTGCCGGATTGGGTACCATCATGGGCCCCGTATTACTCAACGTATTCTTCCCCGAACTCAATGCACTTGAAAAACTGACTTCAGCCGTTATCATCGGCGTAGTCGTTACCTTGGTAGGTATCGCCATCATTGGCATTGCCGGTTCGATGAAGAGCGCCTCACTCTCTGAAGAAGAGAAGAAAGAGGCTGTCAAGGATTTCAACTTCCCAAAAGGTCTCACCATTGCTCTGCTGGCCGGCTTCATGAGCGGCTGCTTCAACGTGGGTCTGACGTTTGGTGCTGAAATCAACTACGCCGACACCGACCCGATGTTTAAAGCGTTACCCGCCGTTTTGCTCGTGACCATTGGAGGTTTCGTCACCAATGCCCTCTATTGCTTCTATCAGAATCAGAAGAACCACACTTGGAGCGACTATGCCAAGGGTGATGTCTGGGGAAATAACCTGCTTTTCTGCGCCCTCGCCGGTGTACTGTGGTACAGTCAATTCTTCGGATTATCGTTGGGACAGGGTTTCCTACAGGATTCACCCGACTTGCTGACCTTCTCGTTCTGCATCCTGATGGCTCTTAACGTCACGTTCTCTAATGTGTGGGGTATTCTGCTCAAGGAATGGAAGGGATGCTCGACAAAGACCATTACTATTTTGATCATAGGTTTGCTGGTACTGATTGTTTCCTCTTTCTTACCGCAACTATTAGCATAATTATCAACCTCAAAATTCATTGAAATCATTCATGAAATCTATCTTAGAAGGTCGTCCCGCCTTAAAGCAAGAAGTGGACAAAGTGGCTGAAGTGGCCGGTTATCTGTGGCAAAACGGATGGGCCGAGCGCAACGGAGGCAACATCACCATCAATATTACGGAGTTGGTCGATGATGACATTCGCAAGCTGTCTCCCATCGGACCGGTCACACCCATCGGAGTTACCCTCCCCCACCTGCGCGGAGGTTATTTCTATTGTAAAGGGACCAACAAGCGCATGCGCGACCTGGCTCGCAAGCCGATGGAGAACGGTTCCATCATCCGCATTCTGGACGATTGCGCCAGCTATGAGATCATAGCCGACAACGTGGTGAAGCCCACCAGCGAGTTGCCCTCTCATCTGATGGTTCACAATCGCCTTATCGAAACGGGATCTCCCTATCGCGCCACGGTGCACACCCATCCCATCGAACTCATTGCCATGAGCCACAACCGCCGCTACATGGGAAAAGACGTACTCACCAATATCCTCTGGAGCATGATACCTGAAACCAAAGCATTCTGTCCGCTCGGATTGGGCATTATCCCTTACGAGCTCCCCGGTTCGGTGCAACTGGCCGAAGCCACCTTACGGGAATTGGAGGAATACGACGTG
Source organism: uncultured Prevotellaceae bacterium (assembly GCA_945827465.1). Classification (GTDB taxonomy): domain Bacteria; phylum Bacteroidota; class Bacteroidia; order Bacteroidales; family Bacteroidaceae; genus UBA6382. The sequence continues at coordinate 5,991 of CALZOH010000009.1, read as the reverse complement.
GTGCTTTGGGAAAAGCACGGTGTCTTTGCCAAGGGACTTGACGCCATGGATGCCTTCGACCAAATCGACGTGCTCTCCAAGAGTGCCAAAATCTATATTAACAGCAAGTGTATGGGTTTTGAGCCAGACGGAATGTCACAAGAACAGTTGAAAGAGATGTCAGTGGCCTTCAACTTACCCAAATAACACTGGCACCATTCTCCACTACGCTGCCGCAGACCTTCATGCCCCATTTCGCCTATTACAAGTGAGCATCAGGGGATGCGACAGCGTAGTTCACATAACTTAGACTTCACATCAAAAACATTATCCTATTACCATGACACGAATAGTCAAACGCATCACCTATTCACTGATTGCCCTGCTGGTACTGGCTGCAGGCATCGGGTATTGGAATCATCGCTCTGAAGGCGCGATGAACGGTCCGAGCGACAAGAAAAGCAGCAAGAAACTCCACGTGATGGGGTACATCATCTCTCAGAAAACCCTTCAGGATAATTTACAGATTACGGGTAGCCTGAAACCTGATGAAGAAGTGGACCTCGCCTTTGAGACTCCGGGCAAGATTGTAGACATTTACTTTCACGAAGGCAGTCGCGTCAGCAAGGGCGAACTGTTGGCGCAGGTGAACGACGCTCCCCTCCAGGCTCAACTCAAGAAGTTGGAAGCTCAAATCAAGCTGGCTGAAAATCGTGTCATCCGTCAGGAAACGATGCTTCAGAAAGAAGCCGTGAGCAAGGAAGCCTACGAGCAGGTGCAGACCGACCTGGCCACCCTGCGCGCCGACATCGAACTGGTGAAAGCCAACATCCGCCAAACACAACTCACGGCTCCCTTCGACGGAGTGATCGGATTACGACAGATCAGTGTAGGCGCCTACGCCTCCACCTCTACCATCGTAGCCCACCTGACCAAGGTCACGCCACTCAAATTGGAATTTTCCATACCCGAACGCTACTCCAGCGAACTCAAGGTAGGTAGTCCCATTGAGTTCACCCTGGAAGGTGAAAACACCACCTTCCCTGCCCGCGTCTACGCCATCAACTCTCACGTGGACCAAGACACCCGCACCCTTACGGCACGCGCCATTTTCGACAATCCGGGTGGGCGCATCAAGCCCGGACGCTACGCACAAATCAAACTGGAAAAAGAAACCATTACCGAGACCATCGCCATTCCCTCTGAAGCCATCATCCCCGAAATGGGTAAGGACAAAGTATTCCTTTACAAGAACGGCAAGGCCCAGCCGGCCGAAATCAAGACCGGACTGCGCACCGAGAGCATGGTACAGGTGATCGAAGGCCTTCAACTCGGCGACACCTTGCTCACCACGGGTGTGATGCAGCTGCGTACAGACATGGATGTAGAACTTGACCAAGTCAAATAGTAACGCTACCGGCTCATGAATATCTCCGAACTCAGCATCCGACGCCCTGTGTTGGCCACCGTGCTCACACTTATCATCCTTCTTTTCGGACTCATCGGCTACACGTTCCTGGGTGTTCGCGAATATCCCTCGGTCGACAACCCCATCATCACCGTTACCTGCTCGTACGCCGGAGCCAACGCCGACGTTATCGAGAATCAAATTACGGAACCCCTTGAGCAAAACATCAACGGTATTTCGGGTATCCGCTCACTTTCGAGTGTGAGCCAGCAGGGACAAAGCCGCATCACCGTAGAATTTGAACTTTCGGTCGACTTGGAGCGCGCGGCCAATGATGTGCGCGACAAGGTTTCGCGCGCCCAGCGCTACCTGCCCCGTGACTGCGACCCTCCCACCGTGTCGAAGGCCGATGCCGACGCCATGCCCATCCTGATGGTAGCCCTTCAGAGCAACAAACGCTCACTGCTCGAACTGAGTGAAATTGCTGACCTCACGGTTAAGGAACAGTTGCAAACCATTTCAGACGTGAGCAGCGTCGACATATGGGGTGAGAAGCGTTACTCCATGCGCCTTTGGCTTGACCCCACCAAGATGGCCGGCTACGGCGTGACCACCGTTGACGTGAAGAACGCCATTACCCGCGAGAATCTCGAGCTGCCCTCCGGCAGTATCGAGGGGAATACTACAGAACTCACCATCCGCACCCTCGGTCTGATGCACACGCCCGAGGAGTTCAACAATATTATCGTGAAGAAGAACGGCGGAAACATTGTTCGTTTCAGCGACATCGGACGGGCCGAACTCGGGCCGGCCGACATACGGAGCTACATGAAGATGAACGGTGTGCCGATGGTTGCCGTCGTGGTCATTCCGCAACCGGGCGCCAACCACATTGAAATTGCCGATAACGTCTACCAACGTATGGAGCAAATGAAGAAGGATTTGCCTGACGATGTCTTTTACTCTTATGGCTTCGACAATACCCGCTTCATTCGTGCTTCGATTGCCGAGGTCAAGGAAACGGTGTGGGTAGCTTTCGCCTTGGTGATTCTGATTATTTTCCTCTTCTTGCGCGACTGGCGCGTCACGCTTATCCCTTGCATGGTGATTCCGGTGTCGCTGGTCGGTTCGTTCTTCGTGATGTACCTGTCGGGGTTCTCCATCAACGTGCTTTCCATGTTGGCCATTGTACTGGCGGTGGGCTTGGTGGTCGACGATGCCATTGTGATGACTGAGAATATCTACGTGCGTATTGAGCGGGGAATGCGTCCGCGCGAGGCGGGTATCGAGGGTTCCCGCGAGATTTTCTTTGCCGTCATCTCTACGACCATCACCTTGGTAGCCGTGTTCTTCCCCATTGTCTTTATGGAAGGTACCACGGGACGCCTCTTCCGTGAGTTCAGCATTGTGGTGTCGGGTGCCGTCATTATCTCCTCGTTTGCTGCGCTCACCTTCACCCCCATGCTCTCGACCAAGATTCTGGTAAAGCGCGAGAAGCGCAACCGCTTCTATCTGGCCACCGAGCCCTTCTTCGAGGGGATGAACCGCCTTTACGCCAAGGCACTCAACCGTTTTATGCACCGCCGCTGGCTCGCCGTGGCGCTGGTTGTGGTTACGGGAGCCTTGATTGGTCTGCTCTGGCAGGCGCTGCCTTCTGAAATGGCCCCGCTTGAAGACCGTTCGTCCATTACGGTGCGCACGCAAGGACCGGAGGGAGCTACTTACGAGTTCATCCGCGACTATACGGAGGATATCAACCATCTGGTCGACTCGCTCATCCCGGATGCGGCTGCCGTTTCGGCCCGTGTGTCGAGCTCGAATGGTAATGTGCGCATCACGCTCAAGGATATTAAGGACCGTTCCTACACGCAGATGGATATGGCCGAAAAGCTCTCGAAGGCTATCCGGTCGAAGACGAAGGCCCGCTCGTTCGTACAGCAGCAGTCGTCGTTTGGCGGACGCCGCGGCGGTATGCCCGTTCAGTACGTGCTCCAAACTACCAGCATGAGCAAACTCGAGAAGATATTGCCTGAATTCCTGGAGAAGGTCAACCGCAGTCCTGTTTTCCAGATGGCCGACGTCGACCTCAAGTTCAGCAAACCCGAGATGCGTTTGGAGATCAACCGCGACAAGGCCAACCAACTGGGCGTTTCGACCCGCGACATTGCCGAGAGTCTGCAATACGGATTGAGTGGTCAGCGCATGGGATACTTCTACATGAACGGTAAACAATATGAGATTTTGGCGGAAATCAACCGCCAGCAGCGCAACGACCCCACCGACCTGCGTTCGCTCTACGTGCGCAGCGATAAGGGCGACCAAGTGCAGCTCGACAACTTAGTAAGCCTCAGCCCGGGCATCTCTCCGCCCAAGCTGTATCGCTATAACCGCTTCAATTCAGCCACCATTTCGGCCGGATTGGCCGAGGGGAAGACCATTGGCGACGGCCTTGACGAGATGGACCGCATTGCCAACGAAACGCTCGACGAGACATTCCGCACGGCTCTGGCCGGTGAGTCGAAGCTCTACCGCGAGAGTTCATCAAGTCTGCTCTTCGCCTTCGTATTGGCACTGGTGCTGATTTTCCTGGTACTGGCCGCGCAGTTCGAGAGTTTCAAAGATCCCTTGGTCATCATGTTCACCGTACCGCTTGCCATCTTCGGTGCCTTGGTGTTCATGTGGCTGTCGGGACAGACGATGAACATCTTCAGCCAAATCGGTATCATCATGCTCATCGGCCTCGTGGCCAAGAACGGTATTCTGATCGTTGAGTTTGCCAATCAAAAGCAGCTGGCCGGCCTGCCCAAGCTCCAGGCCATTGAGGAAGCGGCGGCCCAACGCCTGCGTCCTATTCTGATGACGAGCATCTCGACCGTACTGGGCCTGCTGCCACTGGCTTTTGCCTCGGGCGAAGGTGCCAATCAACGCATTGCCATGGGCGTTGCCGTGGTGGGAGGTATGGTGGTATCAACCTTCTTCACCATGTTCATCGTGCCGGCCATCTATAGTTATATCTCAACCGAAAGAAAACATGAAAGCGAATCATAAACTCTGCCTCACCCTCCTGCTCCTGCTCACGGCCTGGACCGCCCGGGCACAAGAGCCCGTTGTACTGACACTCGAGGAGTGCATCAGGACCGGACTGGAAGAAAACCTGCAAATTAAGATGATGCGCAATGACGAGCGCATAGCCGGCAACAACGCCACGCGTGCGGCTGCCGGCATGACCCCCACCCTCGACCTGAACGGCGGCTACAACGCTGCCTATGACATGACTTCTACCCGCACCTCGGCCGGCACATCGGCCTCACAGAAGTCGGTCGACCAGACCATGACGGCTTCAGTAGATCTCAACTGGACCCTCTTCGACGGCTTTGCCATGCAGACCAACTTGAAACGCCTGCGCGAGCTACAGGCACAGGGCGAAATGCTCACCCGCCTGCAATCGGAGAACCTCATTGCCGACATTACCACCGAATACTACAACTTCATACAGCAACGCCTGCGCCTCAAAAACCTGCGCTACGCCGTGAAACTCTCGCGCGAACGCCTGCGCATTGCCCAGGCACGTTTTGAAGTGGGCAAAGGAAGCGGCCTCGACCTGCAACAAACCTCGGTAGACTTCAACGCCGACAGCTCGCAATACATCAAGCAGCACGAGCTGGTCGAAACCTCCCGCATCCGACTCAACCAACTCATGAACGTAAAGGACGTGACACGCCGCATCATGGTGAGCGACACCCTCATCAACGTCGACGAAACGCTGCAATATGCCCCCTTGTTAGAGTCGCTACAGACCCACAACACCGAGCTCAAACTGGCTGTATCGGACGAACGCCTCTCGCAGGCCGACCTACAACTGGCTCGCGCCAGCTACTACCCCTATCTGAAGCTCAACAGCGGAGTGGGCACCAGCTTTCGCACCTATTCCGACGCCAGCAACAAGCACACCAACACCTGGGGACCTAAGATAGGACTCACCGTAGGCTTTAATCTCTTCGACCGCAACAAGCGCCGACAGGAGCGCAACGCCCGTATCCGCAGGGAGAATGCCCAACTCTCGCTCGAGCAACTCGACCTGGAGTTGAAAGCCGACTTCAATACCCTGTGGAATGCTTATCAGAACAACCTGAAGGTACTGCGACTGGAGCGCGAAAACGAGCGAGTGGCCTATAATAATTATGAAATAGCTTACGAGCGATACCTGCTGGGCGACCTTTCGGGTATCGAGATGCGAGAGGCACAAAAGAGCCTGCTCGACGCGAATGAGCGTAAACTAACGGCCGAATACGACACAAAATCATGTGAAATAGCCCTGCTGCGCATTTGCGGACTGACCCAAAGCTACCTCAAGCCTTCCAAATAGTCCGCGCCGAGGCCCCCGAGCCACTACCCAAGCAACCGCACACATCGGCCACCCATAGCTGCACGGCCCGTAAACAGGAATCCGCCAGTATTTCGCAGGAAAACCGTAGGGGCGTATCGCATACGCCCTCAAGCACGCGAACATGAAACATACGCAACGAACATACCGACATCAAGAACATGGCATTTAATGAGACTGTCAGGCGTTGATTACATCGTCCCATATTCATTTTCGCTCA
>CALZOH010000008.1 GCA_945827465.1 uncultured Prevotellaceae bacterium | reverse complement strand
GTCCGAGTTCTTTAGCCACTTGACCATACTGCTCGGGTATGCGAAAACTTGAAGCGCAAAAAATACAGACCGATTGACGCATGTTTAAATTACCAGATGATATTAAGGAGAAAAGATGACGGGAAAAGAGATGTAACATTAATCTCTCCTCCCGCCAATGATTTACTCTCAATTAAAGACTAAAAGCTTTCTTGATGTCAGCCACTTTGTCCAATTTCTCCCAAGTGAAGAGTTCAACTTCTACATCGATTTCCTTGGGACCATTGGCCGCGCCGCCATTGTTATAACGACTGGTAAAATGCTTTACCACCTTCTTGGGTTCACGGCCCATATGGCCATAAGCAGCTGTTTCAACATAGATGGGTTTGCGCAAACAAAGGTCTTCAATGATGCCATTGGGCGTCAAGCGGAAAAGCGTCTTTATCTTTTCGGCAATTTCGCCATCACTCAATCCCACATGACTTTTTCCGTAGGTGTCTACGAACACGCTGACGGGTTCGGCTTCACCAATGGCATAACTCAACTGCACCAACATTTCATCGGCCACGCCTGCAGCTACCATGTTTTTGGCAATGTGACGAGCTGCATAGGCTGCTGAACGGTCAACTTTTGAAGGATCTTTTCCGGAGAATGCGCCACCGCCATGAGCTCCGCGACCTCCATAAGTATCTACAATGATTTTGCGACCGGTCAAACCGGTATCGCCGTGAGGACCACCAATCACAAACTTGCCCGTTGGGTTGACCAAATAACGGGTGTTTTCATCGAAAAGGCTTGAAATCTGTTCGTCATCAACTGCCTGTAGCACGCGAGGCATCAAAATGTTCTTCACGTCTTCATAAATTTGCTGCTGCATGGCTTTGTCGGTTACCAATTGGTCGTTTCCGAAATCAGCAGCATCCAAAAATTCATCATGCTGCGTTGATACCACCACGGTGTCGATGTGAATGGGACGTCCTTCGTCTGAATACTCTACCGTCACCTGACTCTTTGAGTCGGGGCGCAGATAAGTCATCTCCCGGCCTTCCTTGCGGATATCAGCCAACACTTTCATAATGCGCTGGGCCAAGTCAAGAGGCAAAGGCATATAGTTGCGCGTTTCGTTGGTGGCATATCCGAACATCATACCTTGGTCGCCGGCACCTTGTTCCTCCTTTACCTCACGGGCAACACCGCGATTGATATCAGGACTTTGCTCATGAACAGCATTCAAAACACCGCAACTTTCGGCATCAAAACAATACTCAGACTTCGTGTAGCCAATCCGACGAATGGTTTCACGAGCTACCAAAGGAATGTCGATGTAAGCATCTGAACTTATTTCACCGGCAATAACTACTTGACCTGTTGTTACCAAAGTTTCGCAGGCCACATGCGACTGGTCATCGTAAGCCAAAAGCTTGTCGAGCACAGCGTCGCTAATCTGATCGGCCACTTTATCAGGATGACCCTCAGATACTGATTCGGATGTGAATAAATAACCCATTTTTCTTTCCTGTTTTTTAAATGAACAATTACTTTTAAAAACCTGGATTAGACAAGGGATAAGCGTGCATTTGCATGAAAGGAAGAATCTTTCTTTTAGCATTTTTTACAGTGGTTGCAAGCAGCCCAAATCTCTCCACATTTATTTCGCGTGCAAAGTTACACGTTTTTTCGTCACAACGTAGCATTTGCCACAATGTAAGTTGAAGAAAAGTTTTCCGGCAAGAATCTCCGCAGTGTTCTACAACAAATGCAAGGATGCTTGACAGCTTATTCAAATGACACTGTTCCTGTTTTCATCCAACAATGATCAGATTATCACGAACAGGTGGAGGGGCGCAAGGGCATACGCCCTTCACGGTGGCGAACCGGCCAAACTCAAAATGATTGGAACTCTGTCGGGCCGGGCGGAAGTCGGTTCGGCCTGTTCGACGATGAAATACATCCCGGCGGAGGTCCGCCCATCGTGTTGAGCAGAAAAAACTGCTCCACCGGAGTGCGGCCCGAGGCAGTGCCTCTCGTAAAAACATGTCGGCGGAGGCCTGCGCACGCTGTCGAGACCTTTTGCAACATCCGCCGGGATATCCATCTGTTAAAATTCATGAAGCAAAATCGCGCCGGGGATCCCCGTCTGTTAAAATTCATGAAGCAACGGCGTGCCCGTGACCCCGGGGAAAGATTTGCTTAGTGGAAATTAACAAATCGCGATTCCGGGACGATTTTGCTTAGTGAAAATTAACAGCCCGTGACCCCGGGGAAAGATTTGCTTAGTTGAAATTAACAAATCGTGATTCCGGCGCGATTTTGCTTCATGAATTTTAACTCCCGGGGGTTCCGGCGTTAATTTTCGTTGTGCAACGAGCCTCACCGGAAGTCCGGGCTGAGAAAAAAATCAGCACAACGCGCCCGGCAGATATCGATTTTCCCCCAAATAACCCCTCAACGGTCATCCCGGTATTCGGCGCGCAGGAAATAATACTCTCAACAGCACGAGGCGATGTCTTGTGAGCTTTGCCTCTTTGCTCAAGAAAACGATCGCCTCTTCAAGGCTACCAATTAAACAGACTCAAGGGTATTTTTGCCAGATAAATGGAGGGCCAATGAGAGGCATGACCGGAATAATAACTCACCCAGAGTTCATCTCCTTCAATAATCATACCACAATAACTGGTATCACCACCCGAAGGAAGTACCAAACGCTGACTGAAACGGGCCGTCTGAATATCACCCATATACAGTGAAGTGGTGCAAGCCGCATCAATGTGATGGCAACGTGAAGATGCGATGATTCTTTGATCATCCAGCACAAGAAAATCAGGACCGCCCAATCGGAAAGGCATTTTCTTCCACTCCCACTGCGTAAAGGGGGCGCGTGCAAGACCCCAGTAACCCATGCAGTCACCACCGTCACGACGCACCATCATAGCCATTTCACCATCAGGAAGAAAACGAATCGTGGCTTCATTGGGGAAATCAGGTATCTGCAACTCCGCTACTTCCCGATAATTAATGGCGTCACGCGTCTCCATCAGACAAATGTGACGCTCTCCCTGCTGCGTAGAATAATAATTGGCTGCATAACCCGTTCCATTGTACCACGTCGTTCGCCAAATCCAATCTGTCTTGTGGTTCTCTCCGCCTTCAACCACGCATTTTTGCGGTTGCGTATAATTGATGCCATCATCTGAAAAACAAACATGAGGAATCTGCGCCTTCAATTGTTTATTCACATACACCGAGACGCCTATTGAAACACTCAAACGACCGTCGGGCGTAACGGATAGCTTGGGATCACGAAAATCCATCCCTTCTTGACCAAAGAATGCCACGGAGGTCCATTTCTTACCATTCGCGGAACGAAGGATTCTGATTTTCCCCTCGGCCTTTCCGTTTTCGTCGAACACGTGACCGCGTCCTTCACGGAAGGCACAATAAAACTTACCTCTATATTTAATGAGTGAGGTAAAGGAATTATAAGTTCCCTGTCCCCAAATACAATCTACCGTGTAGGCGCGTTTATCGGCCAAAAGTGAACAACTGTATAAAAGCACGCATACAATCAATAAAAAATATCTTTTCATCATGTTGCAGTATTAATGAAAATCTACCAAATGAATTTTTGAGAAATCAGTTTCCGAGAATATGGGGTGGTCCACGCTCTTCACGGCCTCACCCTCGATATATAAGCCATCAAAGGTGACACCCCGAATCTCTTTGGCCGGAGTATCGGCTGTGGCTTTCCATGGATAAATATGTACTTTGTTGGCAATGGAACTTCCGCTTGAATGAAATGAGCGAATGTTGCGGTACGTCAGATTCTCCATGCCACCGGGTGTTGTTTGGTCACCGGGTAAAGCCCCGAACCAAAAACTGGGCTGGAAACCTGCAGCAATCAAGCGTTCACAGTGATATACATCGATATTCTCATAACTGATGTTACGGAAGTACGTACCGTTAATACAACAGATTGTAAGGGCTGCCCGCTCATCAAGCACTTCGTGATAATCCGGATCGTCATACGAAAAAAGGATGCTACTGTTCATGAAGCGAATATTCTCGTAAACGGAAGCACGATTTTCTGCTCCGATACCCAAAGCGCAGTTACAGTCGTTCCAAAGCTCCATGCCGCAGAAGGTCAAATTACGGTTGGGATCACACTCCGCAGGCAATTTATTCTCCAATCCTTTGATGGCTACGGCATCGTCGTTGGCACGAATAAAGGTGTTGAGGAAGGCACATTGTTGACAATTGATAATGTCGAGACCATCGGTACTTGCATACCGTGTTGACAAGATTTTCACTTGCTTAAATTCCACGTTGCGACAATGTGAAAGCACTACCTGCCAACATCTTTCGCGGTGACAGTGAAAGAAGACTCCTTCCACGTCAGCACCATCGCAATAGTTGGCTTCAAAAATCACGTACGGATTCTTGGTATCATTGTAGACCATGCCACGACCGCAGACTTTGGTTCCCTTGTGTACTTCCCACATACCGATGCGGCCGTAAACAACAGCGCCGGCAGCAATGTAAACCTTCCATCCGTCTTCCACCTTTAATTGATCGCTTCCCGTACCCAGGATTTTTTGCAGATCGTGAAAGCCGGGACCGAAATAATGCAACTTGCGCGCCTCGTCTTTCTGATAGCCTGCAGTTTGCTTCATCTCGGGCGCATGATGGTCGATACTGTTGCAAAACAAATGAAGTACATCTTTCTTGGGTTCTCCATTTACAATCAAAGTGATGTTTTGATCGGCGCGATTCGTCACAATACGTAAGCTCCTGCGTCCGGTGCGCTTCACCTCTATCAAATCAAGTTTTTTCTCAGGTAATATTTCATACGATTTGATGTCTTGGTAGTACGAGATGTCAATGGATACTCTGTAACCATTCTCAAATTCAAAACTCCCAAAGTGTACCAAACCGCCCCAATGGCTTCTATCGTTGTAAAGGCCTACATAAGCTCCATTGACGGCTACATTAAATAATGAATTACCTTCCAACGGAAATTCCTTGACCACGGCGTGCACCGACAAACGGCCATCACGTGATAAGAAATCCTCACCCAAGCCTCGTTTGGAGGAAAACGAAAAGGCTCGCGACTGAATACACACGGCCGACAATAAGCAAACAGAAAGTAGAATGAATAATTTTCTCATAATTTCGATGATCTTAATAGATGAAACACAACGCACCCTTGCGGAGACGGTTGATGGATTATCCGATGATCCATTTACTCCCCGGTAGGAAAGAAATAAGTTTGCAGGTGACAACGCAACAGATAAAGGTGAGGATGGCAATTGTCGGAATAGCAAGACTGACAGGTAGCAATGGATCGGTTACGCTTCCATGAATGATAGCGGGTGCGATCTGTGACAAAAAGAACATGTGAACGAGATACATGCCAAAAGTAAGTTTGGAGATTCCTGTGATGATGCGCGGAGCTTTAGGTTGCTCAATGCAGGTGAAAAGCAGAAATGCACCAAAAGTAGCTAAAAGGACATTGGGAGTACAGAATTCCCACGACCATTCGAGAAGTGGCGTTTCAATAACTTGTCCCGGTATTCCCTTCCACCAAAATGACCATGCCGTGAATGTTGCGCCAATAAAGAATGTAATTGCACCAATGGTAAGACGCTTCTTTCGTGTCCAATGGAGATAAACGCGGATGTAATGAGCTAAAACCAGATAGCCTAAGTAGCCCGAGCAGTACCAAAGCATACTGAATTTGTTCCAGAAGCATTCACCCCATATTTCAGGTTGTACGAAGTGGTGAAGCCACGGTAAGAAAGTACTTACAGCGAAAAGAGTTAGGAACATTTGTTCTTCTTTGGCCGTAGCTTTCTCAAGCCAAGGAGAAACTACCGGTATAATGAGGTAGAGGCTGATGAGTGGATACATAAACCAAAGGTGTCCTGCCATTGAGGGGAAATTAAATGGTATGGTTTTTAGATCTTGAAGAGATTGTTCCCAAGTCATTCCTCCCCACAATAAGGGTAAAAAGGTATAGAGAAGAAGGAAAACTATCATGGGCGGAAGGATGCGTTTGAATCGATGTTGATAGAATCCTTTCATGGAAGTATCTGGTTTCATCGGTACGAGTAAGAAGGCTGAAACAACCATGAATAGAGGTACGCAGGTGCGTGCCACCCCGCCATCATAAAAAGATACCCAAAAGCGGTTGGTTTCGTTGGCTAACATAGAAATATTTCCGGCCAAGCCTGAACTGTCTGCTCCATAAAAGTTTTCGCTGGAATGAACTAACATAACCAGAAAACAAGCTACAATGCGCAAATAATCAATGAAGACGATACGTTCGTTTTCGATACCTTTTTTCAGTTGTTGGTTGTTGGTAGTCATGATAAGGTGAATGATGTGAGGTGGAATATGAATATAACAATGTTTATTTTACTACAAGAAATTTGGCAACGGCTCCTTGTTTGCCCTCTTGGTTGGATGCTACGACATAATAGATGCCGGTTCCAACTCGTCGTCCTTGATTCGTGCGAAGATCCCAAGTAAAGGTTCCTCCTACCGATTTTCCTTGAGCAATGACTTGTCCGCTAACGGTGGTGATTTTTACGTCACTATCATAGCTTAATCCGTCTACTCGCAGATTTCCTTCGTAATTAGGGCGAATGGGATTCGGGTATACTTTGATATTGTTGTCATTCAAGGGCTCAATCGCTTCGGTAGCATCTGACCGATAACCGTTCAGACCGGCATCAGTACCAATCATTACTTCTCCGGTTTCTCCATTAATAGCAATGGAATAAATTACGTTGGAGAGTAGTGGCGAGTTTTCAGCCGTAAAATGGTGGATGGTAGTTTGACAATCAGCACTAACTAAATATACGCCGTTCCCGCTTGTGCCAAACCATTTTCGATTACCTCCGTCAATGGCGATGCAAGTGATGGGTACACCTGTGAGTAGATAATCGGCATAGTTGGTGCCATCGTTTCTTGCAACTTTTACTTGAGTAAAAACAGTGGAGTTTTCAAAAAAGTCTAAGGGAGATTCTAATACGAAGGGCCCCTGATTGGTTCCAATCCAGATATATCCGTCTTTGTCTTCTGCTACGGCATAAACTTGGTTGAAAGTATAGCTGGTATTATCTTGATTGGTGAACTTATTCTTGAAAGCCCAACTATCGTCACTCGTGTCATCGAGGGTGCCTCCATGATAGAAGCCCAATAAGCCGGCATAATGCTTGGATGTGGTGCGTCGGTGGGTAATCCACATGATGCCCCGGCTGTCTGTCAAAATGTTGTCGAAGGTGGGGTATCCGGCTAAGGTGTTGAAATAATAACCTTTCCAACTCCCATCTGTACGCCAAACCTTTAGAATGGTATCAACTTCATTGTTGAGCATCCATAAGTTCCCCTCTTGATCGTATGTTAGACCTGAGGCGCGTACATAATATTTGGGTAAAGGATTATCGGGGAGAATGCTGGTCAGTCCACTGTTGTTGCAGCTATGCAGTTGAACGAATCGTCCTTGATAGAATTCATAAAGACCGCCGCCTGCGTTAGTTGCATAATGATGGTTAGCATCTTTTGGGTCTTGAATGACCGATGTAATATTATAATAAGGTATACCGGTTTTGATAGCAATGCTATCTTCTTGGAAATTGACCCATTTCCCCTCATCCAAATACATCACGGTACCGGGATAGTTCTGGTAGGTGTAATTCAAACTTCCTCCTCCAACCAGTAGACGATTGTTGTCGGTGAATTTTAGAAAATATGCCAGGTTTCTGCGTGGGCTGTTGGGTATGATAGCTGTTGAGGCCGGAGACAAGGTATCACCGTTGAGCTCAAATGCCTGTGTACCATTAGTACCGCGGCTTGCCCAAAAGTGAGTGCCATCGTAGCTCAAGAATTTGAAGTCGTTGGGTCGGTTAAGGGTACTGAACTCTTCGTCTTCATTCATAAGGATGATTTGCTGGCTATTCCCCAGAATAAACGTATCGCCGCATGGCGTATAATAGGTGAAAAATCCGTGTTTAATCTTGGCGATATTGCCGGTTGCTGCATCAACAGTATATAATCCGTCACCTGCCATGGCATAGATCTTATTATTGAATGGAAACAAATAGTTCAGGATATAAGTATTCTTTTGTTTCCAGTTGGAAGCATCCAGTAGGTTCGTGTGTATACTGCCATTATAAATGCCTTTTTCTGTCAAAGCTACAATATAATCTCCCACACAGGCGCAGCTGAGCACTTTTACTCCGAAATTATAAGTGTTTGAAAATTCCCGACGGTGCATATTTACGACTGTAATGCCTGAGTTGGTGGCGATGTATGCCTTGTAGCCGTTCATGGTGATGTGATTGACGGTTTTATCCTTAATGTCACTATTCTTGTACTCCGGCATATTGGTGATGCTGTCATTGGTTCCAAGAACATCCATGTTATAATTGGAGTAGACGACTAAAAAGGCATCTTCCGCCTCGTTGTAGGCCATTTGTAGGATCTTGCAATCACTCATTCCTGTAGCCTTAGAGAAAGTATGAACTTGTGTTTCACCGGGTATGTAGGTGAAGATGCTGCCATCGCTTAACGCATAAATCTTTGATGGTGTTGGCCAATTGTAGGTAGCATCATGGTAAGCCATGTAGGCTTTCCATTCACGGGCATAAACCCAATGGCTAAGAAATAGCAGGGCTAATAGGATGAGTAAGATCTTTTTCATTTCTTTATTGCAAGATATTATGAATGTTGCAAGAAGTCTAATAATTTTCCTACGGCTCGTGCTCGATGACTGATTTGATTTTTCCCCTCTTCTCCCATTTGAGCAAAAGTTAGTCCTGTTTGTTCGGGAATAAAGATGGGGTCGTAACCGAAACCTTGTTCTCCCCGAGGTTCTGTGGCAATTTCACCGTCGACAATGCCAGTAAATAAATGTTCGACTCCTTTTTCTATTAACGCGATAACAGTCCGAAATCTTGCATGGCGATTAGTATTTTCCTGCATTTCTGCTATCATTTTTTTCATATTCGCCTCCGGATCTTGTGATTCGCCTGCGTAGCGTGCTGTGTGAACACCCGGTCCTCCGTTAAGGGCTTCTACTTCCAAACCTGTATCATCGGCAAAACAATCAAATCCGTATCGGTCATAAACGTAATGTGCCTTGATGAGGGCGTTTCCTTCTAAAGTATCGGCAGTTTCGGGGATGTCTCCTTCGCAATGGATGTCTGCCAAACTCAAAATAGTGATGTGGTCAGGCATGATTTCGCGAATTTCACGCAGTTTGTGAGGATTATTGGTGGCAAAGACTAATGTTCTGGTCATAAGATGTTGTTGGTTGATGGTTGTTGATAGATAATGTCAAGTGGAATTCCTGAGATTTCAGCGGCTGTTTCCGAAAAAGACGAGTAATAGCTACCGACAATTCGGCGCGTTTGTGCAAGACTCCATAAATCGATGACGGCATTTTGAATCCCTAATAATGAATCGCGGCTTATTTCCACTTGACGTGTCAGCAGGCGATTACCATAAGTCTTCTTAAAATATTGGCGCACTTGTTCGTCATCGGTACATAGGAATATCTGATTGAATGCTTCGCTCTCTAATAGTTGGTCTATTTTCTGTCTAAAGGCACTGAGCGGACTAAATCGAATAGCCATTCGGTTATCTGTTCTACGGATGTGTACCCCGATGGTATTGCCTGTGAAGCCTTCTACGATGTTGTCAATGCTTTTTTGAAGGGCTGTCTGGGGCTTGAAGTAGCGGCTGACATCTTCTTTGGGATAATTGGCCAATGCGTAACAAGTGTCCAGATAGAAGTTACCTTCCATTTGCAAAAGCTGGCTGAATGCCCTTTCGTCATGGGGTTTGTAGCAGCGCCATTCATGTTTGAATATGGTTTTGCGATACAACCAAGGAAGTAGTAAGTTCTGTTTGGTTGCCGGCAAATCCTTCCAACTTCCACTTTCCAGATGGACAAATGGGTGGTTGATAGGTTGAAACAAATCCTCAAATGCAGCCCTGCAATCCCATGTTACCGGCCATATCATGCGGAGTTTTTTCTGAAATGTTTCCGCCGCTTTGATGGTCGATGTGACAACGCGAATGCGATTTCCCAGTCCGGAAGTGGCTACAATCGTGGATAGCATACCATCTTACTTTCCCTTCATGCGATCGAATCCTTCACCAAATACACCACTGACTTTTGCTTGTGATACAAAGGCTCCAGGATCAATGCTACGTATAATTCTA
Source organism: uncultured Prevotellaceae bacterium (assembly GCA_945827465.1). Classification (GTDB taxonomy): domain Bacteria; phylum Bacteroidota; class Bacteroidia; order Bacteroidales; family Bacteroidaceae; genus UBA6382. The sequence continues at coordinate 17,339 of CALZOH010000008.1, read as the reverse complement.
AAAATACGGGTACTTTCTCTGCGTCGGCAGAGTACAACCAAAACTTTGCGGGCATGTTTCGTGTACCAGCCTTCTCCATCCAATACGGTAACACCTCGACCGGTTTTAGCTATTTCCGTTGCAATCTCATCATATTTTTGTGAGAAGATCATGAACTGAATCGATTGCCTTACGGCATTCATGGAATAGTCTAATGCAACGGCTTCAACGATGATCGTACAGTATCCGAATAGGAGCAGCTCAATACTTTTGAAAACAAGGTAGTTGGAGGAAATGATGAAGATATCTGCTAACATAATGAGTTGGCCTAAACTCATATCACGGTATTTGTTGATACATGCAGCGATAATATCGGTTCCTCCCGTGCTACCGTTATTTAAGAACACGACACCCAGCCCCAAGCCTTCCAATACAGCTCCGAATATACATGCCATGAAGCTCTGATTACCCAAAATTAAAGGGAAACTACCATCGGGCTGTATCATCAGGTCTTGCATAAAACCAAGTAGAAATGTCATGAAGATAACACCATAGATGGTGTTGATCATAAATTTGAAACCTAATACTTTTAGCGCAATACCGATGAGCACGATGTTAAAAGCCAAGTAGGTGTATTGAGTCGGAAAGCCTGTTGAGTAAAAAATGACCGCTCCCAATCCGGCAACACCGCCGGTCGTAATATGATAGGGCAGTTGGAAGCAGACGAAACCGGTAACATATAATAATATACCGAAGGATATGAGCAGGAGGTCTTTTCCGTGTTGCAGGAATGGGTGGGTCTTAGCGTTCATAGGTAAGGATAATTATTTAATGACAATGTTGATAATGCGGTGAGGCACCACGATTACTTTCACAATCTGTTTCCCTTCTAGATATTTCTTCGATGCTTCTGCATCCAAAACGGTTTTCTGAGCATCTTCTTTTGAAATGTCGGTAGGAAGGTCAATGGTGAAGCGGGTTTTGCCATTGAACGAAACACTCAATGTTTCTGAATCTTCTTTTAAGTAGGATTCATCACAAACGGGCCAAGTTGCATCACAAACTGTTGTCTTATGTCCTAATTGCTCCCATAATTCTTCTGCAATGTGGGGCGCGAAGGGCGCAAGCAAGGTCACCAATTGTTCCATCACCCCTTTGTCGGTACATTTTTGCTGGGTAAGTTCACCTACGCAAATCATGAAAGCCGATATGGATGTGTTATAGGAGAATACTTCGATGTCTTGTGTTACTTTCTGAATCAGCTTATTGATGCTTTTTAGGTTGTCGGGTGTTGCCGTACCTTCCTGAATAAGGAAGGTGTCGCTGTTTCGATTCCAAAACAAATTCCACAATTTACGCAGGAAGCGTGAACAACCGTCAATGCCGTTGCTATCCCAAGGTTTGCTCAGGTTGATGGGGCCAAGGAACATTTCATAAAGGCGCAACGTATCGGCTCCGTACTTCTCTACAATATGGTCAGGATTAACGACATTGTACATGCTCTTCGACATTTTCTCGATAGCCCAGCCACAGATGTATTTGCCATTCTCCAGGATAAACTCAGCATCCTGATATTCGGGACGCCATTTCTTGAACGCATCCACATCGAGTTGATCGTTGCTCACAATATTCACGTCAACATGAATGGGGGTTACGTCGTATTGGTCTTTTAAGCCGTATGAAACAAAGCAGTTAGTGCCTTGTATGCGATACACAAAGTTGCTTCTACCCTGAATCATGCCTTGATTGACCAATTTTTGGAAGGGTTCTTCTTCGCAACTCCAACCATAGTCGTGCAGGAATTTGTTCCAAAAGCGTGAGTAAATCAAGTGACCGGTAGCATGTTCGGTTCCTCCGATGTACAAGTCGACTGAGCGCCAGTACTCATCTACTTTCTGATCGACCAAAGCTTGCTTGTTCTTTGAGTCCATGTATCTGAGATAGTAGGCTGAGGAGCCTGCAAATCCCGGCATCGTATTCAGTTCGAGGGGGAATACTGTTTTTTCGTCAATGTTACTATTCTCTGTGATACATTTATTAATGGTGTCCCATGCCCATTTCGTCGCGTTGCCCAAAGGAGGTTCTCCGGTTTCTGTGGGCAGGAATTTGTCAACGGCAGGAAGTTCCAGCGGCAGGCATTCTTCAGAAATCATACGCGGTTGTCCATGATCGTAATAGACAGGAAATGGCTCTCCCCAGTAGCGTTGGCGACTAAAGATGGCGTCACGCAGGCGATAGTTCACCTTAATGCGTCCTAGGTGGTGTGTCGATACGTATTCTTTGGTGGCTGCGATGGCTTCTTTAATGGTGAGTCCATTTAAACTGAAATCAATATAGGGCTTAACATCCGCTCTCGGAGAGTTTGTTACGATTCCTTCTTTGGCATCAAAACTCTCTTCGCTCACGTCGCAACCTTCGATTAAAGGAATGATAGGCAGTCCGAATGTCTTGGCAAAGGCGTAGTCGCGGCTGTCATGTGCCGGTACTGCCATAATGGCACCCGTACCGTATCCTGCCAACACGTAGTCACTGACCCATATAGGAACGGCTTCACCTGTGAAGGGGTTGATGGCGTATGAACCGGTGAATACACCGGTCTTCTCTGACGAAGCAATTCGTTCACGCTCGGTACGTTTTTTGGTTTTTTCTACATAAGCCTTGACTGCTTCAGCCTGATCGGCTGTAGTCAGTTGCTCTACCAGTTCACTCTCCGGGGCCAGAACCATGAAAGTAACTCCAAACATGGTGTCGGCACGAGTGGTGAAGATGGTAAAAGTCTTGTCGCTGTCTTTTACGCTGAATTCAACTTCCGTTCCTTCGCTGCGTCCAATCCAGTTGCGTTGTGTTTCTTTGATAGAATCGCTCCAGTCGATGTGGTCGAGTCCGTCCAACAATCTCTGTGCATATGCTGAAACACGCAAACACCATTGTTTCATTTTCTTTTGTACAACGGGGTAGCCGCCTCTTACGCTCAGGCCTTCAACTACTTCATCGTTGGCAAGCACGGTTCCTAACTTCGGACACCAATTCACCATCATTTCGCCCAGATAAGCAATCCGATAGTTCATTAAGACCTGGTTTTGCTCTTGTTCTGTCATCTGTTTCCAGTCGTCAGCCGAGAAAGTCAACTCTTGTGTGCCGGCTGCATGAACATTCGTCGTACCGCTTACTTCAAAAGTTGCGACCAGTTCTGAGATAGGGCGGGCACTTTGTTGGTCATTGTCGTAGTAGCTGTCAAACATCTTTTCAAAGGCCCATTGTGTCCAATGGTAGTAGTCGGGATCGCAAGTGCGCACTTCTCTGTTCCAATCGAAGCAAAAACCTATTTTGTCCAACTGTTCACGGTAGCGGTTAATGTTTTTCTCAGTTGTCACTGCCGGATGTTGGCCTGTTTGGATGGCATATTGTTCTGCCGGCAGGCCGTATGCGTCATATCCCATAGGATTCAATACGTTGAAACCTTTCATTCGCTTGTAGCGAGCGTAGATGTCTGATGCAATGTACCCCAGCGGATGACCTACGTGGAGGCCGGCTCCTGATGGATAGGGGAACATATTGAGCACATAGTATTTGGGTTTGTTATAATCGACTTCGACTTGATAGGTTTTTTGTTCGGCCCAGCGTTGGCGCCATTTTTTTTCTAAGTCTATGAATTTATATTCCATATATTCGTGTATTGATGATGTCTATAATATTGTGCAAAAGTACGATAAAGTTTTGATGCCGGATTAGCTTGCTGCTACAATCTTTTTCTTGAGCAGACCAAAAAAGAACACGGTAACCAGGGCGGCGAGAGCTATGCTGCAGTAGTAGTAAGTGGGTGCGGTGTACCAATCGCTCATTTTGTGTTCTATGCCGAAAGTCCATCCCAAGATGATGCTTAACCCGTTGTTGAATATGTGGCAGGCAATGGGCAATACCAGACTTCTTGTTTTTACATACAGGAATCCCAGGAATAGGCCCAAGATAAATGCGCAAAACATTTGTGCAGGATTGAAGTGGATGACGGCAAAAATGACGGCTGAGATAAAGATGGCGCGATGGTTGGTGGTTCCTTTATTTCTCAGCAGGTTAATGACGCCCATTCGGAAGCAAATTTCTTCAGCTATAGGTCCTACGATGGCCACAGTGATTACTCCGATGGGGTTGAAGGCTATTTCTTTGACCTCATTTTGCAGTAAATCGGGAATCTTGAATATTTCATCGATGCAGTTGAGGAAGTACATCAGGGGTATCATGGTCAGAAAGGTCAGAATGACGATGAAACTGTTGGCCGGGCGTTTAAATTGTCCGACAAACGGGCAACGTGCCGTGTTGTCCCGGTCTTCTGTGGCGGTTTCATTTTGTCGTTCCATCGGGGAGTAGATATCATTGCGTCTCTTCATGAAGAAATAAACGATGACGATGATCAGCAGGTTTGAAAGCAGTAGGCTGATGCACAAGGCCCATACGTACGCAGGACTGTTGACGGGTGAGGTTGCTGGGACATTGCCTGGTGTCATGTCAACAAAAAGAGAGGCGATGATGCCAAATACGATTTGTATTACAATGAATACGAATACCAATAATAGTGACTTTTTCATATAATTGCTTGAATGATTTTTTCTACGGTTTCTTGTTCTTTCCGGAGTTGTTCTTTTAGATCTTCCAAACGGTCAAATCGTTGTTCATCCCGCAAACGGGCAATGAAGCTCATCCGGATGTTTTGATGGTAAATATCTTTGTTGAAATGTAAGATGTTGACCTCGGCAATTCGTCCGTTGGGGTCATCGAAGGTAGGCCGTTCGCCGATATAGAGCATTCCGGCATAAGTTTCTTGTTCCACGGTGACGGTGACGGCGTAGCTTCCGTTGCGCGGCAGTAGTTTGTCTGTAACTTCCGGCCGGATGTTGGCAGTAGGGAATCCGAGTGTGCGTCCGACCTTTCTGCCTTCAACAACCGTGCCACTCAAGGTGTAGTGATGTCCTAATAAGTCATTGGCTTTTTGTAGTTGGCCTTCACATAGGGCTTTTCGGATGGTAGAACTGCTTACCGGTTTACCGTTATATCTGTATTCATCGGCAATGCTGACCTCTATGCCGAGTGCTTTGCCCATTAGTCGGTAGTCGTCGGCCGTTTCGCCGGCCGGTCGGCCGAAATGATGGTTGAATCCGATGATGAGTTGCCTGACGTTTAGTTTTTCCTTCAAAATGGTTTTCATAAATTCGTAGGCTGACAGCCGGGCCAACGCCGGTGTGAAGGTCAGACAGCAACATTCATCAATGCCCGTTTGTTCCAGCAGACTTGTTTTTTCAGAAGGACTGCTGAGTAACTTTGGAGCAGTCTGACAGCCCAGAATTTTTTTGGGATGTTGGTCGAAAGTGATGAGCAGCGATTTCAGCTGCTTTGTTTGTGCCTGACAGCAAACTTGCTTGATGAGGTGTTGATGGCCTCTGTGTACGCCGTCAAAGCATCCAATTGTGGCTACGTTGGGTAATATAACCGGGTGAATGAGGTCTACCTGTTCCATTTGGCGTTGAATGTTTATGATTGGCCAAATCCCAGGTGGTCTATCCAGTCGTGGTTGGTCGAGAGCAACACCTGAAATCCCTCGGCGGCTGCGGCATCGAGGTTTTCCTGTCGGTCGTCGATGAAGAGGATGTCGTTGGGCTTCAGACCGGTTTCTTGTATGACGTGTCGATAAATGGCTGCTTCGGGCTTCAACAGGTGTAGTTCAAAGGAGGCAAAGGTTTTCTCAAACCAATTGAGGGCATCTTCTCCCTGGTATCGCATGATGGTTTGGTGGCATAAATCCCAGTGCTGGGCTCCCACATTGGAAAGTAAGTAGATAGGACCTTGTTCCCGGGCCTTGATGAGTGCCTTGAACACTCGTTCGGGTACGCCGGCAATGATTTGGTTCCATGCTTTCATGATGTCTTCATTACTTACATGGGGCAGGTGTCCTATTCGTCGGATCTCATCATAAAATGCCTCGACGCTGATGGTGCCTCTGTCGACCTCCTTAAAGATTCCTGCCGACCAAAATTCTCCCTGAAACAGTTCAGGAGGGCATCCCAACTCCATAAAGGCCTCGATGCTTCTCTTAAAGTCCAGATCGACGAGCACGCCGCCCAAATCAAAGAGTAGATATTTGTATGTCATGCTTCCGATTGTTTATCGAGACGTTTTGCGTTGAATGTAACGAACGATTTCGCCTATCCAAAGCACCAGGGACGAACCGGCCACAATCGTGAACCAAGTGGTGAAGTCCAACGGTTCGGTGCGGAATACCTTCCCACCAAACTCTACGATGAGGATTTGACCGATCAGTATCATGCTCATGACGAATAATAATCCCTTGCAATTCAACAACTGGCTGAATGCCGACTGATGACTTCCCAATACGCGGGCATTCATCAGGTTCCAGAACTGGAGCATCACGAAGAAGGTGAAGAATACCGTCAGGTCGTGAAGGGATATCGTGTTGTTTCCCCAGCGGTTGAAGTAGAACAAGATGCCTAAAAGCACGGCGAAGAAGATGCCGGCCGTGATGCCAACACTCTTTTTGACGAAACGGCTCAATATGAAGTCGCTCGATTTGCGCGGTTGCTCTTTCATGACGTCTGCGCTGGGCGGAATGGTCGAAAGTGCCAGCGAAGCAAAGGTGTCGACAATGAGGTTAATCCAAAGAATCTGGGTAACGGTGAGTGGTATGTCGGTGTCAAGGAAACTTCCGACCATAGAAATGGCTAAGGCCGTGAGGCTAATGGTCAGTTGGAAGGCCAGGAAGCGTTGAATGTTCTTGTAGAGGCTTCTTCCCCACATGACGGCAGTGGCAATGCTGCGGAAGCTATCGTCAATGAGGGTGATATCGCTGGCTTCTTTGGCTATCGAAGTGCCGCTGCCCATCGACAATCCCACTTGAGCCCGGTTGAGTGCCGGCACATCGTTGGTACCATCGCCTGTGACGGCCACCACGGCGCCTTTTTCCTGCAGCAATTTCACAAAGCGCTGTTTGTCCATGGGACGTGCACGGCTCATTACCTTGATGGAGGCGATGCGATTCAGTGCTTCTTCGTCAGACAGGGCTGCGAAGGCTGCACCGGTGATTACTTGCTCTTCACGATCGCTTTCCGTCCACAGTCCGATGCGTTTGGCAATTTCAATGGCCGTTCCGGCATTGTCGCCGGTCACCATCTTCACGTGTATGCCTGCATCGTGGCAGTTTTTCACGGCCGAAGGCACTTCAGGGCGCACGGGGTCCATGATGGCGCAGATGCCTTCCAGCGTCAGACGGCCTTGCTGAGCCAGTGCCAGACAGTCGGTTCCCTCGTTTTCGCCAATCTCACGGTGGGCAAAGGCCAGTGTACGCATGGCGCCTGCCTGATATTCCTTTAAGATAGCTTCGATTTGCTGTTGTTGGTCGGTGCTGATCTGGCACAATTCCAAGATCACTTCGGGAGCTCCCTTTACGTAGAGCATGCGCCGTTGGTTGACTGACGAGGTGACCAATGTGGCCATGTATTTACGTTCTGTGGAGAAGGTCAATTGGCTTGTCAGCGGGGCTTTTTCGCGATACTCCGAATAATTCTTGCCGTTTTTACGCAGATGTAACAGCAAGGCACATTCGGTGGGGTTGCCGATGCCCTGTCCTTCACTGCCTTCTTCGAGCAAAGCCGTAGAATTGACGGCCATGTTTTCTGCCAGTTGCTCTTCAAAATGATGGTCCGACTGTATGTCGGCCACTTCCATGCGGTTTTGGGTCAGTGTGCCGGTCTTGTCGGTGCAAATAACGGTTACGGCTCCCATTGTCTCGCAGGCATGCAGCTTTCTCACCAGGTTGTTGGTGCGTAGCATGCGCCGCATGTTGAGGGCCAGACTCAGGGTGACGGCCATGGGAAGTCCCTCGGGAACGGCCATGACGATGAGCGTAACGGTTACCATGAACCATTTTAATAAGGTGGCGGCCATGATGGCCCAGTCAATCGGCTGTCCCGGCATCAATTCCTGGAAGTAGACGTAGAGTCCGTGGGAGGTGCCGGCCACAAATACGAGCAGCGAAATGGTGAAGGCTACCTTGTTGATGAGTTTCGACAGACGGTTGAGTTGCTGGTTGAGCGGCGTTTCGATGTCGGTGAAGGTGGTAGCGTGGCGTGCCACGTGTCCGATTTCGGTTTCATCGCCCACAGCGTCCACTTTCATACATCCGTGACCGTCCACGACCATCGAAGAGCGCAGTACGCGGTTGGAGGGATAAGTGGCTTCCCGGTCAAAGTGGGCTTCGTCGGTCGTTTTATGGCAAATGGGCTCGCCGGTAAGTGATGATTCGTTCACTTGAAGGTTGATGGCTTCCAACAGGAGGCCATCGGCCGGTATTTCGACGCCTTGTTCCAGAATCACAACGTCTCCCACGACCAATTCGCTGCGCGGTACTTGCATCGCCTGGCTATCGCGGATGACGGTGACCAGTTCTTCCTGCCCAAGGGCGTTCAGTATGTCAAATTTCTTTTGGGCGTCATATTCAAAATAAAATCCGATGGTGGTGGCCAGGAATACGGCGACTAAAATTCCGATGGTTTCAACGTATTCATTCTCGTAAATACCAATACCTAACGAAAACAGAGCAGCGATTAATAGAATTCTGATGATGGGGTCTTTATATTTCTCAGCATACAAACGCCAGATAGAGGGTCGTTTGGGCGGTGTGAGAAGGTTGCGCCCGTGCTGACGGCGTGATGCTTCGACCTGTTCGGAGGTGAGACCGGTTTTTAGGAAATCATTCTCGGATGTATTCATTCTATTTTGCTGATTGTATTCGGGTTGCAAAATTACGAAAATATATTCGTTTACTTCGTTATTCAGGCGTGATATAAAGCCTGGCTAAAGCTAAACAAGCTCTTGTCTTTCCCTGCCCGGTTGATACAATTTCCCGAGGGAATATTAATGTCAGGAATGGACTGAAGGCTGCGGCCGGACAGGCTTGCGGAATTTCCGCAAATCAGCCGCACGCTTGCGCGAGCTTGCGGAACTTCCGCAAATGAGCCGCACACTTGCGTGGAGCTTGCGGAACTTCCGCAAATGAGCCGCACACCTGCGAGAAGCTTGCGGAACTTCCGCAAGCAACCCTCTTTTGCGATTCTGATAGTTTTTATCAGGAGAAAAGAGGAGGACTGATGGTTTCTACTTCCTGCCGAGCCACTGCGTGAGGCGTTGGCTCAACAGGTGGAGCACTACGGCCGATAAAAGGCTGAGCCCGATGATGAAAATCATGTTGAGGGCAGGTGAGGTTGTCAGCGTGGCCAATGAACAGGGGCCCATCATCAAGGGATTGTGAACCAGATAGAGGGGAAATGAAATCAGAGAGAGGTATGCCAGGAAGTTGGGCAGGCGGGTTAGGTGGAAATCTTCAAATAATCGGATGGTGAGCAATGTGAGGAGCAGGGGGAACAGGCTTCTCAACAGGTGGTAGCGCAGGTGTATGGGCAGGTAGGAGAGGTTGACCAGGGTGAGCAGAGTCAGTACTGACGTGATGGCAAACGCTTGGCGTAGGGAGGTGCGGGGAAGGTTGCCCATGAAATAGGCCGTGACGTAAAGTGGAAACCAATAATACCGCCCGTCCAGCACGAAAATGTCGATGGCAAATAGGAGGTAACCTGCCAAAACCGTTTTCAATCCGCGTCCGCGGAAACGTTGCAGCAGAGGAATGCTGATGTAGCAGGCAACGATAGCGGCAATAAACCATAAGTGGTTCATGCCCGGCAGTTGTTCAAACCCCTTGCGCAGTCCGCAAGCGGTTAGCGCAAAGGACGAGCAGACGTTGAGGGGTGAAATGTCGGAGCAATAGAGGTAGAAAGGCAGTAGGAAGACGAGAAATGTCCAATAGGGAATGCCCACACGCTGCAGTCGGCCGATGGCATAGGTCTTTGGGTCGGGAACAGGCTTTCTGCCATAGAGAAAACCGCTGATGACCAAAAAAAGGATGGCTCCTGTGTAGAACCACGAGGCGTAGCGCAGGGTATAGGTTTCCAATCCATGGCAGACCATGACCTTGATGATGGCCACACATCGCAAAAATAGCAGGGAAGATTGGTCAGAGGGAGTCAAAGATAGGGTTTGTGAGCTCATCATAGGCGTGAAAAAGCAAAAAGGAAAGACGTCCTCCGGCCTGATTGGGGAAAACCCTTTGGTCGGTTGGACGTCTTTCGAGGTGAGAGGATTAATAGACTTCTACTTTAGAGGCAAGTTCTTGTGCTTTGGCGCGCAGGTCGGCAATGCTGCAACCGTTTTCGCCATTGACAACTACCACGCCCATGCGTCGGCCAAGGCGGGTGAAGGGCTTACCGAATATGCGCACGTCGGCGTCTTCTACACAGGTCGCTTCCAGACCGCGATAGCGGGGAGGTTCTTGCGACGCGATAGGAGAAAGAATAACGGCCGAGGCTCCATAGCGCATCTGTTTGATGCACGGAATAGGCAGTCCGATCACGGCTCGCAAGTGTAATTCAAATTCATTGAAGTTCTGCGTACCGGCCAGGGTGACCATACCCGTGTCGTGAGGACGAGGAGAAAGTTCGGAGAAGTAAACACCGTCCTTATTGGAGAGGAAGAACTCCACGCCCCATATTCCGGCTCCGGTCAGAGCAGCCGTTACCTTGTCGGCCATTCTCTGTGCTTCAGCCAGTTGCTCGGCACTAATGGCAGCCGGTTGGAAACTTTCTTGGTAGTCGCCGTGCTCCTGACGGTGTCCGATAGGCGGACAAAACAGCGTCGGACCGTTTTGCTGGGTAACGGTAAGCAACGTGATTTCCGAATCAAAGTGAATAAACTCTTCAATAATGACTTCTTTGATATCGCCACGGCAACCGTTCATGGCGTAGTCCCAACACTGGCGCAAGTCTTCTGGCGTTTTGGCTACACTCTGACCTTTTCCTGACGATGACATGAGGGGTTTGATGACGCAGGGGAAGCCAATCTTAGTGGCTGCCTCTTGTAACTCGTCGAAGGTGGTGGCATAAAAATAGCGGGCAGTTTTCAGTCCGAGCTCCTTGGCAGCCAAATCGCGGATTGCTTTGCGGTTCATGGTGTAGTTGACAGCGCGGGCTGACGGCACAACTTGAATGCCTTCCTTCTCGAAATCGTAGAGTTTCTCCGTACGGATGGCTTCAATCTCAGGCACAATGATGTCAGGACGATGTTTTAACACGGCATTCTCCAATGCCTGGCCGTCAAGCATGGAGAAAATTTCGCGCGCATCAGCTACTTGCATCGCCGGAGCATCGTTATAAGAGTCGCAAGCGATGACATATTGTCCCAGTCTTTGGGCAGCGATGGTAAATTCCTTACCCAATTCGCCCGAACCTAAAAGCATGATTCTTTTCATGATAGTTATATGTATAAGTTGATTGTTCAGAAATGATTATTCGGTGAATACTTTTTGTGCTTGTCGGCCGTTGATGCTGACGAAGACGATTTTTTCACCTTTCGCTACGGGCAGAGCCAGGTGGCGGCTGTTGGGCTGAACCCTTTGGTCGGCCAACAGTTGTCCGGCCGTGTTGAAAATACGAACCGATTGCAGGGCATCGTTGCTATCGATGCGGATTTTGCCGTTTTGGTAATAAATGCGGTCGTTGCTGGTCGTGACGCTGCCTACACTTTCGGGAATGGCAATACTGAAGGCATAGGCTTCTGACATCTCGCTGTTATCGTCGGCATCGACGATGGCCACCTGGTAATGTCCTTTGGGCCATGTACCCAGCGAAACGACACCTCCCGTCACTTTCTCCAACGGTTGGCGCTTGAGCTCCTGTTGATCATTTCGGAGTGAAATCACGAAGTTTCCGGTCTTCGGTACGTTGTCGAAAATGACTTGTACGGTCTCACCGTCTTCATAGCACTTCTTGCTGGTGGCAATTAAGGACGGCTTGCCGATGCGGAAGTAGACGCGCGGGCTGCTTTCAATGTAACCGTCTTTGAGATAATAGCTCACATAATAGTTTCCTGCGGGAAGCGATTGGCTGTAGTTGCGTGTTCCTTCCACGTTGAGCGTGATAATCTGGTTGGCCTTGCCTGCGGTGACGTAAAGCCAGTTCTTGGAATAGGCACCTTCAGAGATGGAATCGTTCGCTAAGTAGATACCGACCCAATCGGACGAGTTGGCTGGAGCGTTCTCTACCGTCACCTTGATGGGATCGCCTACTTCGTAAACCAATTTGTCGGTTTTCAAAACGGTGGTCAGTTCAACCGGAGCCTGTTCTTCCTTCACCTTAAACGGACCAGCTTCGGCAATGATGGTATATCCACCGTCCTGGTAGAGGCGGACAATGTAGTTGTTTTGTTCGTTAATTTGGAATGTCATAGTGCCTGAGGCAGCCGAAGTATACTTCCAGATATAGGATGCACCCGATGTCTGACCCTCGATGTAGATGCCGATCCAGGCACTTTGGCCAACGGGGGCATTGTTGTAACTGATCGTGATGGTTTCACCGGGCTGATAAGTTGTCTTGTCGAAACTTACTGACGGTTGGTTGGGGTCGGGCTCGGGCTCTTCTGCTTCTTTTTGTCCCGTAACGCTGAAGGTGCAGGTGTTGGAATACTCCGACCAATCCAAATTCATGTTGCGGTTGCGGGTGCGCACGTAGTAAGTACCGTTTTCAAGTCCTTCGACCGTAAATTTGGAAAGATCCAGGTCTTTGTGACGGTCGATCATGGCAAACGTCTTATAGTCGATGTCGTATAAATCTTCGTAGGTCTGTACGCGGCGTACCACTACATCCTTGAATAAACTGTCACGGGCAATCTGGAACTCGGAGGCCTGCATGTTCTCGAGCGGTTCGGCCTGTGCTAGGACAGCCGGCAGTTCAAGCGTATCGCCGGGTTGTTGCAAGGTCGGGGTAGCCGGGCGTTCTTCGGTGGCTAAATTGCGTGAGAACTTGTCGATGAGCTGGCAGTCGAGGGCGTGACGTGAGTTACCGATGGAATAGCTCTCAACAGTCATCTCTTTGGAGGTAGGGTTGAACTCCAATATCTGAAAAGACCAATGGTCAATGGTCTTCTGTACCTCGTCCAAATCGACATTGTTGGGTGATTCTCCCCACAATTGTGGGTGACCACCGGTTCCTCCACCAGTAATGATATGATAGGTGGGCAGGTCAGTCATTTGTCCGCGTGCATAGAGATGATGATGACCGGCAATATTCAGTACGTGCTTCTTACTGGTCGACAAAAGAGGAATGGCTACATCGCGAACCCAGGGAGAAATGTCGTCGGAATATTGCTCGGCATAAGGCGGACGGTGCTCGGCACTAACGATGAAGTCGATGTCAGGATCTTGATCGGCCGCATTGACCAGTTGGCGTAGCCAGAAACGTTGAATGTCACCAGGATGTTCGGTATCCATGATGACGAAAAGGGTGCGTCCGGCCCGATAGGCGTAATAAGTGGTGGAACCACTGCTAATGCCGTTGTACTCCCAGGTTGCATAATCGGCATAATGTCCTTTCCAGTTTGATAATCCGGGGTCGCCGTAGGTCTCATGGTTTCCTAACGTCGTTTGGGTCGGCAGGTAGGGAGAGTGGAAGCGTGATTTATAGAGATGACACTGGTCGTAGTTTTCCAATGCACCGCCGTCAACTTGGTCGCCGTCGTTGAGCAAGAAGTCGAAATGCTGTTCTAAGTTCTTTTCACCCCATTTCTCATTGGCTTTTCTATGAGCTGCTTTTACGAGCCATTCAAAATCGGACTGCTTGTGCTGCTGATGATCGCCGATAACCAATACGCGCAGGGTCTCATTACTGCCTTCTTCCATGAGCGTACGGAAGGAATAGACCTTCCCGTCTGTCGCTCCGGTTGTCACCCTGTAGTAATAGGTGGTGTTGGGCTGTAGGTCGGTCAGTACGGCTTGATTCCAGAAGTAGCTGTCTGAAATTGTCTTTGTAATTGCCGTAGTAGTCTTGTCAAGTTGGTCGGCTGAAAGACCGTAGGAAACAACGGCTTTTGATGGTTTAGACGAAGTTTTCCAGGCAATATGAATGGAGGTAGGGGTCTTCAGGAACAAATAGGGCTGTGTAATGGCACGGTTGCCGTTAGGTTGCACGGTCAGACGCTGGGCGGTAAATGTTCCGTTGCCATTGCTTTTCATGTAAACGTCCGGCTCAGTTTGTTTCTTGCCGTTGATGGTGCAACTGTTTCCATATTGAATGACCTGATGAGTAAAGGAGGTGATGGTTTGTTGGGCTATTGAAGGCAAAAACGCGCTCGAAAATAGCGTTGCAATGAGAATCGATTTGACTTTCATGATAGTTGTTGTAATAAATAAGGTTAATTATTTTCGTTGAAGGTATAATGCTTTCTGTCGGAACGGAATGGGATAGGCTGTAATCCATACTTCTGGTTTCACCTGCTTGTCGTTGAAGGTGAGCGTCCAGGCTTCCAAGTCTTTTCCGATGAGGTCGGCAGTAATGGGGATGTAGAACGTATAGTTCTTGTTGGAGTTACCCGACCTAAATTCCCAGGGATTGCACTTATAGGAAGGCGCACGGTCGGGACAGCCGATGTATTTACCGTCTACTTTGAGTCCGGCCCAGACTCCTTCAGCGCCGTGTTCACCATTGACAGCGATACAAAGGTATGAGCCCTTGAAAGCTTCGTCGAGATGAAACTTCCCGTTCCAGGCTTGTGTGGCTTGGCAGCCTCCATGTCCGTAGGTGCGGAAGAGGTTGCTGGCGTGCCATTGGCTGCGATCAACCGATTGACCGTTGCGAATGCCTGACACTTCGGTGAGTCGGAAAGGACAATCGGGCAGTCGAAGGTAGCGGAATGCTCCTGCTGTCTTGGTCGGTATGTGCATACGCGTTCCGCTTCGGAAAGTTACCGGTGTCCAATGTTGCAGGTCAGCAGAGAGATAGGCATTTTGACCTTCTTCAGATTTGAGCGGGGTGATGGAATACTCGTCAAATGACTCCAGGATAACCTCGTCCAACTCGGTTAAGGCACCTAAATCCAAAAAGAAACCGGATGAACTCCCCGTTCGGCTGTCGCCGAAGCGGAACGAAATGGAGAAAGCCGTGGTCGGATTGCCATCGAAAAGGTAATGATCCCATAATTCGCGGGCCTTGAACAAAGGCTGGTTGAAGAAAGCATCGCGGGCGGCCTTCACTTCAGGGATTTTGGTCTCTCCCGAACGTTTCAACGAGCGGGCTTCAAGGGCATTATTGTCTGCCGCAAAACACGTGGCGTAGTAAATGGATTCAGCATCAGCGGGTACGGGGCATGGTTGTAAGGTCGTCAGATGCCGGTGATAGTTTTTTTGAGGCTTTTGCCCCGGAAACGTTACGGATACTTTCTGTCCTTTGAGTAATGCTGATTCGGTTTGACCATCAATGATGGCCGAAGAAAAGCGTTGGGTGCAACGTTCCAATGCCATTTGATAGGTGCATCCCGGCATTCCCAGTAGTTTTACTTCGGTATTCTTTCCGGTGCGGTCATTAATGATTTGGTAGGGAATGCCGCTTAACGCAATGGCGTCGCGTTCGGCCTCTGTGGTAATTTTGACAAGGCTGGCACGGAAGGGTTCAACGGTTACCTGAACCTTACTTCCATAAGAATGATAGCCTAAGTCGAGGATGTAAGGATGATATTGGCGAACTTTTACGCGTTTGCCTTTCTTGTCGAGCCCGGTTTCACTGTCCAATTGTATCTCGTAGGTGACCGGATTCCATGTCAGATTGCGTAAGGTGATGAAGCGCGTAGTGGCGTTGCCCCTGCTGAGAGCTTCGCGGCCGTATTTGTCGGCGGGCAGACGTAATCCTTTGACCAAAATATCCCGGTAATCGCGGTGAAGGTTGAACAGAAAGGCCAAAGTGGGAAATTCGTCATCGCTGAGCAGCCAGGGATTGGCATAAATTTCGGGAGCTAAGATCAGTTCACGTCCAAAAGCCTGCAATACCAAGTCGTCTTCCCAGTAATCCAGGCACGATGACAGACAGACACCGTGGTCTTCGGTCAGTCGCGTCAAGTCTTTGGGGGAAGTGCGACTGAGAGCTTTGGCCCGATGATGGGTGGCTGTAAAGTCATTGGTCATGTGGACGTCGATATAAGTTTCTTCGCCGCCAAGAAGAAAGGTAGTGGAGTGGGCCGTGCCCGGTCCGAGGTCCAGACGATGGTTGAGCAACACAAATCCGGGGTCGGTTTGACGGATGCGTTTCATCATACGGTCGAAGCGGTTATATTGTTCCGGGCGCAACTGACCGCAAACGGCATCCATCTTGAATAGACCGAAATGGTATTTTTCTACTAATGATGCCATCATATCTTCTCGCTCTTGTGCTTCCTGGGCTGTAGAACCGAAGCCATCAGGTCCGCACCAAATGCCCAAACGTGTACCACTGAGGGCTGCTTGCTCACTCAATGGGCCGAATCCTTCGGGGAACTGTTTCTTAAATCGTTCGGAACGCATAGAACCATATATTTGGGCTCCATCAATGGCTCCTGCATCGAAAGCATAAAGATCCAAAACCATTCCATACCGGTCGTGCAGCCATTGAAAGAATCGGAGATTGGTCAGCGTCTGTTTTGCTGTCGGGCCTTCGTTGGTGTTGTTGATCCAGGAAAAATATTCTGATTTGGAAGGTGTCGTTTCTGTGGCACCTCCTGTAGGCAATGTTTGTGCAAATAGGAGTAAGGAAGAGCAGACAAGGGCAAAACAGAAAGATAACAGTCGTTTCATTGGGGGATAATTATAACAGATTGAATTTCGTGCGAAATTACTAAAAAAGGTGCAGAGTAATTCTATTTCTGCTTATTTTCATGATAAGGCTACCTAAAATACCAATCATGTCCTAAATAATTTTCTTTGGAATCATGGAATTCCGCGTCAAGACAGATAATCTTGACGTATTTCAATTCCTAACCATCTTTTCTCAAGAGATGTATGCTTTCATCTATCCGCACTTCAGGTTGTGCACGGCTCTTTCATTTAGAATTGCATTATATGAAGAATCTTCAAGACCAAGACTTTCTATCTGTTGTTAACTCCCGGTTTGCAGAGCGATGGCTCCGCTCCGGTTGTTATCTCCTTGTGTGAATGGTATGTCTACGATGGGTGCGCTGGAATCATTCGGCGGATTGATATTTCTTTTCGGGTCATCTGTCGTTATCGGCAGTGTTATGCCGGTTTTGGGGTTGGAAGATGCTGCCGCCGGTTTTGCGGTGGGTTGCTCGGTGGCTTGTTCCGATGGTGTTTCATTAATCGGAATGGTGGGAACATCTTGGTTTGTTTTCGATCTCTTTCTGCGGTGGAGTGCATGTATCTTTATGCGCTTAATATCGACATTGCAGGCTTTTATCATGTCGCCCAGCACTTCGTCCTCTGTCATGTAATACAG
>CALZOH010000007.1 GCA_945827465.1 uncultured Prevotellaceae bacterium | reverse complement strand
GCTTAGTGTAATTTTACACCAGCCTCTCTTTAAGTTAAAGTAGACCAAGAGTAATTTTACACTAACGCACTTTAAGTTGAAGAAGGCTTGGTGCGATTTTACTCTTGCATTACGAAGCTGTCCGCTTATTGATTATTGTCTGTTCTTTATCTTGTCAAAAGAGTGTTACCTCCGCCATTCCCGGAAGGCCTTCAGAGACGCTCTCTATGGTAATGCGAAGATGACGTATCTTTCGTTTTACGCTCACCGGCTTAAACTCCCATCCGGTACATTCGCGTTCAAATAGCATATCCCAATGCGCACCGTCGACTGATGTTTCTACTTTGTGAAGATAGGAAGAACTATCTTTTTGGAACATAAGGCGACAAGCCGTTACGTAGGTTACGTCGTTTAAGGACAATGTCACGACATGAGGCGTTCTCGCATCGCCTGCTATCCACCAAGTACGTTCGTTTCCGTCAATAAGATTTTCAACTGGATAGTTGCTATGACTGCTTTCAACTTTTACGGAGGCTACCGGTATCGGCTTTTTTGCCAGTATTTCTTTCTCCCACAATGATTGTTTCTGAACAACCCCCTCTTCCTCGTTACCAAGAAAGGCCGTATGTACGCCATCAGCCAGATAGGCCTGAGATGAGCGTTTGGTTTTGAGCGATGCTTTCCCTGCAAGCAGACCCTCTGAAAAGGCTTGCACGGTTATACGGCCAGCCTTGCGCGTAGTTCTTACGAAGGCGAAACCTACGCCACCCTCCAGATATTGGGGATTGATGCCGATTCGCGGAATATTGTCACCTATCAAGGTGCCTTCTCCTTCCACTTTGAGCGTTACGCGTGACGATGCGTCATATACTCTGTTGCCGGATTCGTCACACGCCTCGATATATACGGGTATCATATCTGAACCGTCTGCAACGGGCTGTATGCCGTCGGTCTTGAGCGTTACTTTCAGGTGATGGGCCGGACCGGGAGTTGAGACTGTATGAACAGCTACCATCTTGCCTCCGATATACGCTTCAGCCTTCAGTGTTCCTGCTTCGTAATGGCCTGCATCAAAAACGTACAACGGACTTCCACCCCGATTCACCACGGGCATGAAGAGTGGCGCTTGCTCCTGTCGCGTCTTACGACCCAAGAGTTTCCCATTACGGTAAAGGCGCACTTCCTCAGCATTAGAGAATACGGTGATTTCGCGGGTAGACGACACGAACTGAGAACCGGCATTATAGGAGGCTATATATACCATGGGACCATCGTAGAGTCCTGCTTGTGACACAGAAGGGTCACGCATACTCTGAAGCATATAGTAACAAAACTTAGGATAGCGATTGATATCAACTACACCACAATACAAAGTCTTTTCTTGACTGCCACGGGCGTAGTCGTTAAAACTCCATAGAAAGTGCCCCGCCATATGAGGATTGGCATCCAGCATGCACCAATCGAAATATCCCTTACCGCAGAGTTGAACAATGCGACTCTTACACTGATTAAGTTGCTCTTGCTCATTCTCCGTCAGTGAGACACGAGGTTTCCTGCCGGCACCATCACCCCACTCGCGAGTCAGCAAGGGCTTTACCGATATGAAGTCTTCTGGAAAATTACTCATTACGTTTCCATCACGAGGATAACGTTCTACTTGTTTATAGAACACATCATAACAATCTATTTTATCCGTATTCCCCAAGTAGTCACCTGCGGTGTACATTTGGTCGCCGGGATATTCAGCATGTACGATGCGCTGTATTTCCTCTGCCAACGTAACGGGATAACGCGACTCGTTGAGGGCTGTTTCCCACAATACAACAGAAGGATGGTTGCGGTCGCGCCGCACCATTTGCTGCCCTACTTCAAAAAGGCGATGAATGAATGTTGAATCGGGATTATAGAATTGCCATCCGGGAATACATTCCACAACCAGCAAACCGTGGCGGTCGCAAGCTTCCAAAAAGGCAGGGTCTTGCGGATAATGCGCCGCGCGGACTGCATTATACCCACCTTGTTTCAACAAAATGACATCCCGCTCCTGCATAGAATTTGAAACGGCATCGCCCACATTGGGAAATGCCTGATGACGGTTGGCACCTCGCAGATAGAGAGGCTCACCATTAATATAGAAACCATCAGTTGTATAACGGATGGTGCGGATGCCAATCTGTTGCGAAATATGGTCGATCGTATGACGACCTTTCAACAAGCGTGTATGCAAGGTATAGAGATGGGGCGTATAGGGATGCCAAAGAAGCGGATGATTGACGACCATCTCCTGCTTGTCAGTAAAAGTAGCACCGGCAGCTAACGAAATTTGGCTTTGAGCAGTGGCCACAGTATGACCAGACTGGTCCTTTAGGACTGTTTCCAACGTCATCTTGCAAGCAATTTCAGAAGCATTTCGGACATGAGTAGCAACACGAACCGTAGCTTGCTCTCGATTTACATGCGGGAACGTAACAAACTGACCACCTCCGGCAACGACATTCTCCTGCAAAGGATCAGTGATGAATACCTTTTCGGTCAACACCATACGCACATCGCGATAAATGCCACTATAGTAGTAAAAATCCATATTCCCTTGAGGCTTTCCAGGCGGTGTAAGCGGATCATCGGCACTATCTACACGCACGGCAATCACATTCTGCACATCCCATCGGATATAAGGAGTAAGATCAATAGTAAAACCCATATATCCGCCATCATGCGAACCAACATGATGACCATTAAAAAATACGTCGCAATTCTTCATCACGCCTTCAAACTCAACAACTACACGCTTATTGCGATACGTCTGCGGCAACATAAAATAACGCCGATACCAACCTACTCCATCATAGATAATATTGCCACCGCAATGCTTCTTTTCCAATTGCATAATATGCGGAATAGTTGCAGCTATCCATCGGCTATCATTCAAGTTTGGAGCAGCGCCATCTGCCACATCACCACGAAGAAAAGCCCAATCGTTGTTCATCTGCAACACGACTCGTTGCCCCCATACGTTGACACATGCCAAACAAAAGAAGAAAACAACACCAAACCATCGTCTGACGAAATGATTACTGAAGGGAATCCTGCTTACTTTTGGAGTCATAAAGAATATATTTTTCATGTAAAAAAGATAGGAACTTGTGCAAAGTTAATATAATTAATAGAAAAGGAATCACATGCTGGAACAACAACAAGAATCGGCCAAAGTGTAAATCACTCCAGCCGATTGATATCATTAGGAACTATCAGTCTATGTCCTATTTTTTGTGGCGGTTGGCTCTTCGTTCCCTAATTTGAGCTTTCTTTTTGGCAGAAGCAGAACCATGAAGACCCGTGATATAGCTTTTCTTCTTAGCCTTTGTCTTCACCTTCCCCACTGCCGAAACAGGACGAGAAGAAGCCTTTCGGAAAACTACCCCACTCTCAATTGCATCATGAATTTCTTTGCTACTTGCCATCTATCGAAAATCTATAAATTAAAGAAACAACCTTCCAATCTACTAATGATGGAAAAGACGAATGCCAATAAATGCCATCGTTATACCATACTTATTACAAGTCTCAATGACATTATCATCACGAACACTTCCACCGGCTTGAGCGATAAACTGTACACCACTCTTGTGAGCACGTTCTATGTTATCACCAAAGGGGAAGAAAGCATCAGAGCCCAATGAAACCTGGGTATTCTTGCTAATCCACTCTTTTTTCTCTTCCATAGTTAATACTGAAGGCTTTTCGGTGAAGAAATTCTGCCAAACTCCCTCAGCCAGCACGTCATCATGATCTTCGCTAATATAGACATCAATAGTATTATCGCGATCGGCACGACGGATTTTATCAATCCAAGGCAAATTCAACACTTTCGGATGTTGACGCAACCACCAAATATCAGCTTTGTTACCAGCAAGACGAGTACAATGAATACGACTTTGTTGTCCTGCACCAATACCGATAGCTTGACCGTCCTTAACATAACAAACAGAATTACTCTGAGTATACTTCAACGTTATCAACGCGATTTTCAAATCACGCTTGGCCTCCTCGGTCATATTTTTATTATCGGTCGGAATATTCTCAAACAAACAATCGTCGGAAAGGTTCACATCATTACGAAGTTGTTCAAAAGTAATACCAAACACGTGCTTTCTTTCAATGCTTTCAGGCACATAATCCGGATCTATCTGAATCACATTATAAGTACCCTTACGCTTTTCCTTCAATATCTCAAGTGCCTCAGGGGTATAACCGGGTGCAATCACACCGTCAGAGACTTCTCGTTTAATCAATAAAGCCGTCACCTCATCGCAAACATCACTGAGAGCAATGAAATCACCATAGGAAGACATTCGGTCAGCACCGCGCGCACGAGCATATGCACATGCAATAGGAGAAAGCGGCAATTGAATATCATCAACAAAATAAATCTTCTTGAGCACATCACTGAGAGGCAAACCAATAGCAGCACCAGCAGGAGAAACATGCTTGAACGAAGCAGCTGCAGGCATCTTGCAAGCATCTTTCAATTCTTTTACCAATTGCCAACTGTTGAAGGCATCAAGGAAATTAATATAACCAGGACGACCGTTTAATACAGTGATTGGCAACTCTCCATCCTGCATAAAAATACGTGCAGGCTTCTGATTGGGATTACATCCGTATTTAAGTGCTAATTCTTTCATTTGATTGGGGGCTTATTAATTTGAACTAAGTAGTGTTGTCATTTAGAAACTAAAGAAGGTATGCCATAAAGCATACCTTCTTAAATTATAACTCTGATTCTTATTTAAAGAACTTCTTTACGTCTTCATTTAAAACCATTTGTTCATCGAAAATGTATGCACCGGTCTTCGGGCTTTTTACCATTTTGATTACTTTGGAATATGAGCGTCCGTCTTTGCTACCTTCGTGAAGAGTAGCGACTGTTTTTTTTGCCATGTCGTATTATTTATTTAATCTCTTTATGAATTGTCATCTTCTTCAGAATAGGATTGTACTTCTTCAGTTCCAATCTATCGGGGGTGTTCTTACGATTCTTTGTCGTAATGTAACGAGATGTTCCAGGCATTCCACTATCTTTCATCTCAGTGCACTCAAGAATAACCTGCACTCTATTTCCTTTTGTCTTCTTTGCCATGTCGCTAAAAATTTAAGCAATTACTTTAATGTTTTTCCAGTCGCAGTAACCTTTTGCAACGGCCGCCTTCAATGCTGCGTCAAGTCCAACTTTATTAATCATACGTAAGCCTGCAGCGCAGATGCTCAAGCTGATCCAACAATCTTGCTCAACGTAATAAAACTTCTTTGTAAACAGGTTCAGGTCGAAGCTACGCTTTGTGTGGCGGTTTGACTTGGAAACATTATTTCCAATCATAGCTTTCTTACCTGTAATTTGACAGATTTTTGACATCGCTATTTATAATATTTTATTTGTTTTATCTAAACGGTTTCCTTTTTCGGACTGCAAAGTTAGCATTTTAAATTATATCAGACAATTAATCTCGTGAAAAAATTATTCTTTTACCACATTTTCAAGTTCAGACTTTAGAAAATCCCTCAACATATTCAATGCAACCTCTGTGGCAAGCATAGTATTTTCATCACGACCCATATCATTAAATACTTTCTGAGTAATGATTTTGTCAGCATTTCCTACTGCAATCCAAATCGTACCAACAGGATTATCCTCAGTTCCGCCACCAGGACCAGCAAAACCAGTAAAAGCGATGGCATAATCCGTTTCAAACATTTTATTGGCTCCTATCACCATCTGACGAGCGACCTCTTCACAAACCGCACTCTTTTCTTCTATGATAGCATTATCGACACCTAAAAACTTCACCTTTGTTTCGTCTGCATAACATACTAAACCGCCCTTAAAGTAATGTGAACTTCCGGCCGCAATCGTTAAAGCTGAAGCAATACGACCAGCACTGCAACTTTCAGCCGTTGACAATGTCTTACCAGAATTCCACATCAATTGATTAATATCCTTGCTGACTACTTTCAATCTTAATTCCATTGTTTATTTCTTTATTGTATTGTAGGATTAATTACTAAATTAAATTGTTACTCTTGAGAACGCAGGTTGATCCAAACTGCAAAAGTCACCATCTTGATATTTAAAATAGGCATTCATGGCTATCATTGCCGCATTATCAGTGGTATACGAAAAAGGAGGAATATAAACATCCCATCCTGCCTTTTCTTTTTTCTCAAGATAGGCTTCTCTAAGTTTCGTATTGGCTGAAACACCTCCAGCTAAAGCCACGCGCTTAATACCCGTCTGTTTTACAGCTAAAGTAAGTTTGTGCATTAGAACTTCAACAACGGTTCTTTCAAACGATGCTGCTATATCTTCTTTATTTTGTTCGATAAAATCGGGATTTTCCTTCATTCTATCTCGCAAAAAGTACAATAATGAAGTTTTCAAACCACTAAAGCTATAATCTAAGCCACGAATAACAGGCTTATTGAAGGTAAAAGCATTTGGATTTCCCTTTCTTGCCAATTTATCAATAATAGGACCACCAGGATACCCCAACCCCATAAATTTAGAACATTTATCTATGGTTTCACCAGCGGCATCATCGATTGTTTGGCCTAATATTTCCATCTGGTTATAGCTGTTTACTTTCACTATTTGTGAATTTCCGCCACTTACTAATAGACAAAGGAAGGGAAATTCCGGATGCCGATTATCCTTACCTTCTTCATCGATAAAATGGGCCAAAATATGTCCTTGGAGATGATTAACATCTATTAATGGGATTCCTAAAGAAACTGACAAGCCTTTGGCAAATGAAACTCCTACTAACAACGATCCCATTAAACCAGGACCACGGGTAAAACCAATGGCAGAAATCTCTTCTTTCTGAATTCCTGCCCGTTTAATGGCGGCATCTACTGTAGGAACTATATTCTGTTCATGAGCACGCGAAGCTAATTCAGGCACCACACCACCATAAATACGATGTACCTCCTGACTGGCAGTAGCTTGACCCAACAGCCAACCATTTTTAATGATGGCTGCCGAGGTATCATCACAACTTGATTCGATTCCTAATATTACAATATCTTGGTTCATTGCTCTCTTCTTTTAATGTGACAACACTTCCAATCCATGATCAGTCATGACAAAGGTATGTTCCCACTGCGCACTGGGCAGTTCATCTTCTGTAACAACCGTCCAATCGTCTTCAGCATCAACAAAGACTTCCCAAGTACCCATATTGATCATTGGCTCGATGGTAAACACCATCCCCGGCACCATTACCATACCTGTTCCGCGTCGTCCGTAGTGAGAAACCTCTGGATCTTCGTGAAATTCAAGACCCACTCCATGCCCGCAAAAGTCACGAACGACCGAAAAGCCATTCTTATGAGCATGCTTAGTAATCACACTGGCCACATCTCCTAATAAACCAAAAGGTTTTGCAGCCTCAGCTGCCAATTGCAAACATTCATAAGCAACATCTACCAAATGCTGTTTTTCTTTAGACGTTTTTCCAATAACAAACATCCGGGACGCATCGCTATAATATCCATTATAAATAGTTGATACATCGACATTCACAATATCTCCTTCAAGTAATTGTTCTTCATCATTGGGGATACCGTGGCATACCACTTCATTGATACTCGTACATACACTCTTAGGGAATCCTTCATAATTTAGTGGAGCCGGAATAGCTCCATGATCTACCGTATAGTTGTAAACCAACCGATCAATATCACCGGTGGTCATCCCCTCATGTATTTCCCGCGCAATTAAATCGAGCACACCGGTATTAATAACACCGCTTTGCCTGATTCCCTCAATTTGTTCTGGAGTTTTAATCAAATTCTTTGAAGGGACCAAAAAGCCTTGTTCTTGCAAAGAAAGAACTCTCTGATCAAGTTCTGTAATGGGTTCATGCTTGGATACAATCCAATTCTTCTTGATTTTTCTTTTGAACACAATTATTCCTTTCTAATTCGGGCACAAAAGTACAACATTTCTATTACTTTCTGTGCCATACACTCTCAAAAAGTAAGTGGAAAAACTACTTTCTAAGCAGGATTAAATCACCCACAGAAGGTACGTAATCGTAAGGAAGTTGGTTGATTTTATATAACGTTGAAAGACGCATACCATAAATTTGACTAATCATATGCAAAGATTCACCTTCTTGTACTCGATGATGATAACCCTTTAATCTCTTGTCGGCATACTTTTCTTTCTTTTCAAAATATACAATATCGCCCGGAACTAACTGATAAGATTTATCTACTTCATTATATTTGCGCAAACGACGTTCTGAAACACCCATTTCTTTGCTCAAAGAACGGTAGGTATCACCTTCGCAAGCAATTGTATAGAAATTGTCATTGCACATATGTACTTCATGACGGAAATATACCTCGTTATTGTCACCTCGACCAGACTTTAAATTGTTTAATGACATTCTATCATACTTTGACAAGTCATAATCTTCAATCAGTTGTATCAAAATCTGCGCATATCGGGGATTGGTAGCATAACCGGCAGATTTTAAACCATAAGCCCAACCTTTATAATCCTGCAATTTCAAACGAAACAATCCGGCATAACGTTGGTTGACAGTCAAAAACTCTGAATGATCTTTATAAGAATCCCTTACGGAACTATACACTCTAAAATGCTCATTAGGAGCATCATCATTTACCAACATATAGGGACCTTTCCAACTGCTACCACATTTGATTCCGAAATGGTTCTTACCTTCAACCGCTAACCGACTTGTACCTGCACGGCTTTCAAGAAGAGCTTGCGCCAAAGTAATACTTGCCGGAATCTTATACTTCACCATCTGCTCCACAGCCATCGCCTTATATTTAGTAATATAAGAATTATACAACTCTGCTTGAGCTAATGATTTTAAAGGAATCAATACAAGAAGAACTGCAAAAAACGTTCTACCAAAGAATTTCAACATAGTCAGTCTAGAAATTTTGCGTGCAAACTTAGATAAAAAGTTTTAATTGCACGATGATTCCGCCAGAATTTTACGGATTCATCGCATTATTTCGCAATTTACTTGCAATCCCATCTTCAGTCGATTGTTCCGGAAAATGTTCTTCCGATAAATTCAATCCTGATAATACACTCGCTTAACCCGTTCACTGATAGAAGTCAGCACTTCATAAGGAATCGTTCCCAATATATCACTTAAAGTTGTTACGGGCAATTCATCTCCAAAGATTACAGCTTCATCGCCTTCCTTGCAAGGAATATCAGTAACATCTATCATACATACATCCATACAAATATTGCCCACATAGTATGCTTTACAACCATTAACTAAGCAATAAGCCTTGCCACATCCCAAATGACGGTCCAAACCATCAGCATAACCAATAGGAAGAGCGGCAATACGACTGTCACGTTTCAAAATACCTTTTCTACTATAACCAACGGTTTCTCCGGCTGAAATATTTCTTATTTGCAAAATAGTTGTACGAAGTGAACTTACTTGGTCCAACATCTGATTATTATAAGGATCGATACCATACAGTCCCAAACCCAAACGAACCATATCCAAATGGTATTGCGGGAAACGTTCTATACCAGCAGTATTACAGATATGCCTCAAAATTTTATGTAAAAAAGCGCCTTGCAGTTCTGAACTAGCCTTATCGAAAATAGCGAATTGTTTTTGCGTAAACTCATTGAAATCATCGCCATCACTTCCTACAAAATGCGAGAAGACAGAACGAGGTATCACAGCCGACTGACTTTTCAAAAAAGCCACCAATTCACTTACTTCATCCGGATTAAAGCCCAAACGATGCATTCCTGTATCTATTTTCACGTGAATAGGGAAATGAGTGATTCCTTCTTTCTCTGCTGCATGCACCAAAGCCTTCAGCAATCGAAAATTATAAACTTCAGGCTCTAATTCATAATCAAACATATCCTTGAAGGCCGTCATTTCCGGATTCATAATCATAATATTGCTGTGGATACCTCCTTTCCGAAGAGCTACACCTTCGTCAGCTACAGCCACTGCCAAATAATCAACTTGATGATCCTGTAATGTCTTGGCAACTTCTATTGAACCGCTACCATAAGCCGAAGCTTTTACCATGCAAACCATCTTCGTTTCCGGTTTCAGATAGTTTCTGTAATGGTTGTAATTTGCCACCAGAGCATTCAAATTCACTTCAAGCGTAGTTTCGTGCACTTTCAATGACAATTGTTCCGACAACAAATCAAATCTGAAAGAATGTGCCCCCTTTATGAGTATCACCACATCCTGCAAACAATTGATTAATCCCGAAGCAAGCAATTCCTCTGTAGAAGAAAACACTTCGTGCTCCATCTGAAATTTGTCGATATAACGGGATATTTCTGGTCCCACACCTATAATACGGTGAATCTGATAAGACTGCAACAAATCCGCAACACTTTGATACAACTCCTCTGCCGGAACACCACTTTGCAGAATATCGCTCAAAAACAGAATTTGCTGACGCCCATCACGGTTCTGTCGGCGATTCATAAAATCAAGTGCTATTTCCAACGATTTCAAATCGGAATTATAAGAATCGTTAATCAACGTACATCCTCTCACACCTTCTTTTACTTCCAAACGCATGGCCACAGGTTCCAAACTGGCCATACGCTGTTGCAACTTGTCTGAATCTAATTGAAGAAACAGACATACAGCCAAACAATGAATGGCATTTTCCACCGAAGCATCATCGATAAAAGGAATTGTAAGATATTGCTCCTTCTCCTTATATATATAATGTATCTCTGTAGAAGAATTCTGTTTAATAATCTTCGGAATATATAACTCAGCCATCGGATTTGACATTGACCAAGCAAAACGAGTAAATGAATAAGAACAATCGTCCACGCAAATACGAACAACATCTTCATCTTCATTGTAAATCAGAATCTGACATTCCTTGAATAATCGCAGTTTTTCCTTACATTTCTGACTCAGCGATTCAAAATTCTCTTGATGCGGCTTTCCGATATTTGTCAATAACCCAATGGTAGGTTGAATAATAGTCTGTAAAGCTTGCATTTCACCGTTTTGCGAGATTCCAGCCTCGAAAATACCCATTTGCGAATGCTCATTAATTAGCCACACTGAAAGAGGAACTCCTATCTGTGAGTTATAGCTGCGTGGCGAACGCGTAATAACCATCTCTGATGATAATAATTGATTAAGCCATTCTTTAACAATGGTTTTTCCATTACTTCCAGTAATGCCTATTACGGGCAATGAAAATTCTTCGCGATGTCGTTCTGCCAATCGTTGCAGAGATTTCAAAGGATCCATCGTTTTCAAAAAATTGGCTCCAACATATAAATCCTTATTTTCAGGCAATGATTTCACCACAAAATTTCTTACACCCCGTTGATAAAGTTGGCGAATATATTTATGTCCGTCATTACGCGAGGTCTGTATCGCAAAAAAAAGCGTTGTTTCCGGGAATATCAACGACCGGCTGTCGGTCAATAGCCAGCCTATTTGTGCATCGGCTGTACCATAACGATGAGCACCTATCAATGAGGTGATTTCTTCAATCGAATAAAACATCTGAGTAATTAATTATTTCTATACTCTAACTATGTATTGCTAAAAAGCGAATGTTTACATTGCTGCAATCGGTTCTTCACCTCATCCACTTCTTTATTGAATGCAAAGTTCGGATATTTTTGTTGTAAGCAGTTTATCTTTTCTGCTAATTTTGATAAAAAGGCCTGATAAGAAACAGTTAACCCGTTGATAGGTCGATGATTTAAATCGCTTAACACCCTACTCCACTCTATTACAAAACCTTTCATCTCAAACGAGACCCATTCATCCAAAAAGATGTTCCAGATATAATCCACGGATTGTGCCGAAGGATGCAGCATATCCTCTGCATAAAAACGATAATCGCGCAACTCATCCATCACAATCTCATAAGCCGGAAAATAATAGGCTGCGCCATCAAAGATTTTCACAAGTTGCTCCACTGCCAAAAGCAATACAGACTTACACAACTGACTCCCATGAAATCCATACTTGGCATAACGATAAGGGCTAACTGTAAATACTAATTTTAAGTCCGGCCTCAGTTGCTTCAGACACTTCAATACCCTACTTCTATCTACTACATCTTCTACCGAAAGAATTCGCTCCTGAAACATGGTTGCCTGCTGTTTGTGACAATTGGCGACACATTGTCCTGTAGATGCCAAATAATAGGCATGATTGGTTCCAAACGTCAAGAACAATACATCCAAACGCTGTAAAGCCTCAACGGCAGCCTTGACAGATTGCGTCACCTTACACAACACTTCTTCGCGGTTGACGAAAGAAAAAACTGATGAGCACAACCAACTATTCCACAAGCCTTGAGATGGAGCAAAGAACAAACTATCACTCAGCACCTCCATTTTTCCCTCCATTACTTCGAGCAGACATTCTAAAGCCGAAAAAATACTATCCGGATTATAGAGTATTCCAAATGGATTCAGCGTCACATCGAATTTATTCTGCTGCAATTTTGCTCCAATATGTTCGGTAAAACAAGAACCCAGCATCAAACAACATTGTTCCCCTTTCAATTGGAAACCGTCCGATGCCGTTGAGACCCTTGTCGCAAAATTCTTTCGTTCCATCCTTTCTGAATAATAGACTCCGTAAAAATCTTTGGCAAAAGTAATCGTTTCCACCGAATATATGTTAATTTTGCAATGATTATTTAAGTACAATGATCCCTATTAATTTGAATTCTTCGTTACTCAATAATATAGATTCTCCGAAAGACTTAAAGTTATTATCGGTTGACCAATTACCTCAAGTGTGTCAAGAAATACGTGATGAAATCATTCACGTATTATCTGAAAATCCCGGACATTTAGGATCCAGTTTGGGCGCAGTGGAATTGGCTGTTGCCATTCATTATGTTTACAATACTCCCGAAGATCGCATTGTTTGGGATGTTGGACACCAAGCTTACGCCCACAAAATATTGACCGGACGCCGAGAGAGTTTCCACACCAATAGGACATTGGGTGGACTGCGTCCATTCCCATCTCCTTTTGAAAACGAATATGACACCAACACGTGTGGACATGCTTCCAACTCCATTTCAGTAGGACTTGGAATGGCCGTAGCAGCCAAGAAAGAAGGATTGAGCCGTAAGGTGGTAGCTATTATTGGCGATGGTGCCATGAGCGGGGGACTTGCCTTTGAAGGTTTAAACAATGTTTCATCCACCGACAATGATATGCTGATTATTTTAAACGATAACAACATGAGCATTGACAGCAGTGTTGGCGGAATGAAGCAATACCTATTACATCTTCATACAAGCCAGACCTACAATAATATTCGCTTTAAGGCTGCGCAGCGTTTTGCTTCGTGGGGATGGCTCAATGAACACCGCAAAAAAGCTATCCTGCGTTTTAATAACTCCGTAAAATCCTTATTATTCAATCAGCAGAATATTTTTGAAGGACTTGACATCAGATATTTCGGTCCGATGAATGGCAATAATGTAATTGACCTAGTACGAATCATTCAAGAAATAAAAGAGATGAAAGGTCCCAAGTTATTACATATCCATACCACTAAGGGGAAAGGCTATCAGGCGGCAGAAAAAGAGGCTACCATTTGGCACGCCCCAGGTAAATTTGATGTAGAGTCAGGTAAACGCATCTCTTCAGAAGATGCTCCCAATCGTCCCAAATATCAAACCATCTTCGGGAAGACCCTCATTGAATTGGCCCAAAAGAATGATCGGATTGTGGGAGTGACTCCTGCCATGCCAACTGGTTGCTCCATGGACTTACTGCAAAAGGAAATGCCCGACAGAGTGTTTGATGTGGGGATTGCTGAAGGTCATTCCGTAACATTTTCGGCTGGTATGGCCAAAGATGGACTCATTCCCTTCTGCAATATTTACTCCTCTTTTGCTCAACGAGCCTACGACAACATCATTCATGATGTTGCCATTTCCAATTTACCCGTTGTCATCTGTCTGGACCGAGCTGGATTAGTGGGAGAAGACGGCCCCACTCATCATGGCGCCTTCGACTTGGCCTTCCTACGCCCCATTCCCAATTTGACCATTGCTTCGCCCATGGACGGAAACGAATTACGCGATCTGATGTACACAGCCCAACTCCCCGAAAAAGGTGCATTCATCATTCGATATCCTCGCGGATGCTGCACAAAGCCTATTGATTGGCTGCGCCCCTTTCAAGAAATACGCATTGGTAGCGGACGCTTGATAAAAAAAGGTAACGGGAATACCGTAGTACTTTCCGTAGGTCCAATTGGTACTATTGTTGAAGAAGCAATTACCGAATGGGAAGTTGAATCTCAAAAGAATCACCCTGAACAAGTTTCCTCTATCACTCATTATGATATGCGCTTCATCAAACCTTTGGATGAAGAGATTCTGCAAGAAGTCCTTAAAAAATTCCAACGGGTGATCACCATCGAAGATGGGGTCAGAGAAGGAGGTTTTGGCAGTGCTGTCTTGGAATATCTGAGTGATCATCAATTCAAAGGTCAAGTCATTCGCTTGGGATTGCCTGACCAATTCGTCGAACATGGAAAAGTACAGGAACTCTACCATATCGTTGGGTTAGACAAAGAATCCATCAAAAAAGTTCTATTATGAAAATTATCATCGCAGGTGCAGGCGCAGTAGGAACTCATCTTGCCAAACTGCTGTCAAGGGAGAAGCATGATATCACCGTGATTGACCAAAATCCGGAGCGTTTATCCTATCTGGCCAATAACTATGATATCATGGCCAAAGCCTTTTCTCCTATCTCGATTGAAGGCTTGCGCAATGCCAACATAGCCGACACAGACCTCTTTATCGGTGTAACGCCACAAGAAACAGACAATTTAACGGCCTGTATCCTCGCTCATAAAATGGGCGCAAAGAAAACTGTGGCAAGGGTAAACACTTACGAATATATTGACAAAAAGAACCAGTTTCTATTCAAGGATATGGGCATCGACTCCATCATTCTCCCCGAGATGATTGCCGCTCAGGAAATCGCAAGCAGCGTTAGTCGGAGTTGGATACGCCAATGGTGGGAAGTGGAACACAGCGATTTGGTCATGATGGGAATAAAAGTTAGAGGAAACAGCCGTATCCTCAACAAACCGCTTAAAGAACTTTGCGGTCCGGAATCGCCCTATCATATTGTTGCTATCAAACGCTTGGGTGAAACCATTATTCCCCACGGTAACGACCTAATTCTTGCCTACGACTTGGTCTTCTTCATGACCACACGTAAATATATCCCTTACATACGCGAAATCACTGGTAAAGAAGATTTGCCTGATGTCAAGAATGTGGTAATCATGGGCGGAAGCATTACTTCCGTATTTACTTCTCACCTCCTCCCCGATTATATGAAGGTAAAAATCATCGAGAAAGACGAACAACGCTGTCGACAACTCTTTGAACAAATCAACAACAAGAAAGTCATGATTATCCACGGCGATGGACGCGACATGTCTTTGCTGACGGACGAGAATATTCCCAATGCCGAAGCCTTTGTTTCACTTACTTCCAGTTCTGAAACTAATCTATTGAGTTGTTTGGCCGCAAAAAGGATGAACATTCATAAGACTGTAGCCATGATTGACAATGCCAACTTCGTAAGTATGGGCGAAAGTCTTGATATAGGTACACTGATCAACAAACAGAATATTGCCGCCAGTTACATCTATCAAATGATGCTGAAGGCTGATGTCAGCAATGTGAAGAGTTTGGTAGTTGCCAACGCCGACGTAGCAGAATTTAATGTCAAGGAAAGTTCAAAAATCACACGTAAGCCTATCAAAGACCTGAAACTACCCCAATCATCTACTTTGGGAGGTTTGGTAAGAAACGGACAAGGTTATCTCATCAACGGTAATACCATTATACAACCTGGTGATCGTGTTGTTGCCTTCTGTATTGGAAATGACTTAAGAAACTTATCCTCTTTCTTCTGATATTCTTATGCTCAATGCAAAAATCCTGTCAAGAACCATCGGCTCCCTTCTTTTTGTTGAAGGAGGATTGCTCTTAATAGCCCTAATTGTTACGCTCATTTATCGGGAAGATTTTATGCCCTTCACCGTTTCAGCGCTTATTGCCTTTCTCATAGGTTTTATTCTCAAATATTTTGGGCGAAAATCGGGCAATAACTTAAATCGCCGTGACGCTTTTTTCATTGTTGCTGTTACTTGGATTATCTTTTCTACCGTAGGCATGGTCCCCATGCTCCTTTCTGGTACTTGTAGCAACATTACAGACGCCTTTTTTGAAACCATGTCGGGTTTTACCACTACTGGTACTACTAACCTCAACAACATTGACGACTTGCCTCGCGGCATTCTAATGTGGCGCAGTCTTACTCATTGGATTGGCGGATTGGGAATTGTTATTTTCACAATGGCTTTACTGCCATCCAGCGGAGAAAGTTGCATTAAACTCTTTGCTGCAGAAGCCACAGGCCCTACTCATGAGAAGTTACATCCCCGAATGCAGACTACCATCAAGTGGCTACTATCTCTTTACTTCATTTTAACCTTTCTATGTGCCTTAGCACTCTATCTATGTGGGATGAATGTCTTCGACAGCATTAATCACTCTATGGCTACCATTGCCACAGGCGGTTTTTCCACCCATTCCGATGGTATCATGTATTTCCATTCTCCTGCCATAGAATATGTAGAGATTGTATTTATGTTCTTATCGGGCATCAATTTCTTCCTGCTTTATATTATGTTCCAAAAACGCAGTATCAAGAAATTGATTGAAAATAGTGAGTTTAAATTCTATGTCGGTTGTTTCCTGATAACCTCTGCAGTAGCAGCCTTATCGCTAATCCTCATTTCAAATTATGGTATCGAACGCGCCATACGTTCTGCTCTTTTTAACGTAATCTCTGTTCAGACTACCACCGGTTTTGTTTCCGAAAATATTTCACTTTGGTGGCGCCCCGTTTGGTTCTTTCTATTCTTTGTGATGATCACAGGAGGTAGCGCTGGTTCTACTTCAGGCGGTGCAAAGTGCATCCGCATTCTGACTTTGGCAAAAACCGCCTCAAATCAATTCCGTCAATTGCTCCATCCGAATGCTTTCATGCCGGTGCGCATCAACAAAAATATCGTACCCGAAAGTGTTGAACAAAGTCTACTAGCCTTCTTCTTCCTCTACATGGCCTTACTCATTGGAGGAACACTCTGTTTCTCGGCCATGGGAGTAACTTTCTTTGATGCTATCAATATCTCCATCTGTTGCCTGTCGAATGTCGGCGTTACAGACGGATTATCCAATTACACTCCAATTACTAACATGTTTGCTTTCCCGGAAATAGGAAAATGGCTGTGCTCCTTCTTGATGTTGGCTGGCCGTTTGGAGATTTTTCCATTACTACTCCCGCTGGTTCCTGCTTTTTGGAAAGACAATTAAAAATTATATTTTATGAAGGACCTCAGTAAAGAAGTTTTCAAATTTCAACCCATTTTCAAACAGACTCCCTGGGGAGGAAACCGAATCATCCCCTTTAAGCATCTTCAGGATAAACTTGATTATGTAGGAGAAAGCTGGGAATTGTCAGATGTGCCCGGTGACATCTCAGTTGTTGCCAACGGCCGTTTTGCCGGTCAAACGCTTACCCAACTGATTACACAATTCAAGGAAGAACTTTTAGGTTCTCGGGTATATCAGAAAACCGGAGAACATTTTCCTCTACTCATCAAGTTCATTGACGCCAAACAAGATTTAAGCATTCAGGTACATCCCGATGACGCTCTTGCCCAAAAGCGTGGCTTTAAAAACGGGAAGACAGAAATGTGGTTTGTTGTTGACGCACCTGCCGGAAGCACCCTTTTGGCAGGTTTCAATAGAGATGTGGATAAAGACGAATTTCAAAAACGCGCTTTAGACGGCAGCATCTGTGAAGTCATCAACCGACATCCCGTACATCCTGGCAGTTGTTTCTTTTTACCCGCTGGACAGGTGCATGCCATTTGCGCTAACCTGTTCCTGATTGAAATACAACAAACCAGCGACCTTACTTACCGTATTTACGACTACAAAAGGAAAGGACTCGACGGAAAACTACGAACCCTTCATCTTGCAGAGGCTGAAGAAGCTATTGACTACCATGCAAGCCATCAAGGAGAGGTTGCCTACCCAAAGGCATGCGATGAAACCAACACGGTGATCCAATGCCCCTATTTTACCACCTCTTCTTATGAACTAACAAAGCCATTCCAGCTCCCACTACGCCCCACGGAGTCGTTCACCATTCTCATCTGCTACCAAGGAACGTTTACCATTCAGACCGAAGGCATTCACACTCCCGTAGCTACAGGTGAAACCGTACTGATACCTGCCGCTGTCTCTAAGGCAAACCTTGTTCCCAGCGCCGGAGGTTGCCGCTTCTTGTCTGTCACCATTTAGTCGCATCAGGATGACATCCGTCCATCGTTTTCAACAACTTCTCCAAACACCGGAGGGCCAACCCATCGACCGTCATGTACTGCTTCAAGCCATTCAAGCACGCCATAGTGTCCGTAGGTTCCTGCCGAACGCAATTGACAGGACCACCATTGCCATCTTGCAAGACCATGTCAACCGCATCAATCATTATTCGGGCCTACACATCCAACTCGTACTAAACGAGCCGAAGGCTTTCCGAGGAATTTTTGCTTACGGAACATTCAAGCAGGTGTCCAACTACTTTGTAATGGCTGGTCCGAAAGGAGAAGGATTCAAAGAACGTATTGGTTACTATGGCGAACAGTTGGTTTTACTGTCTCAAATTCTTGGACTTAATACCTGCTGGGCCGGTTTGAGCTACACCAAGATACCTGGAACCTATGTTTTGGAATCTGGCGAAGCCATTTCCTGCTACATTGCATTGGGCAAAGGCGAGACGTCAGGAGTCGTACGGAAGTCAAAAACGCCGGAACAGGTTAGTTCCATTAATGATCACACACCGGAATGGTTTCGCCAAGGAGTGGAAGCTGCCCTGCTCGCTCCTACAGCCATTAACCAGCAGAAATTCAGTTTTGAATGGATTCCGGCCATCTCTGGAGCGCGACCTCAAGTAAAAGCCCACAAAGGATTCTCTTTGGTGGGATATACCCAAACAGACTTGGGCATTGCCAAACTTCATTTTGAAATTGGCGCAGACAAAAAGTTATTTGATTGGACAGTCTGAATACGTCCCAAAATATCTACTACACTCCGAAATCACATCTCCTTCCTTTGCTTCATATGAATAGCAGGAAGGAGATGTTTCTATTTCACGGCTATGAGCCATTCTATGAAGCTGCATATTAGTTTTTCCGTTTCACAACATCTATTCTTCCGACAAATAACTACATTTGCATCATCATGCACATTATTATTGTTGGATTCATATCCTTCCATTAAGTAACAAATCAAAAATTCAACTCAGATGAAACTCTTCTTTCGGATTCTTGGAAACTTAGTATGGTGGTTATTCGGTGGTCTTGAAGCGGCTTTCGGATATTTCACTGGCAGTTTAGTATTAGCCATTACTATTATTGGTATTCCCGTTGCATTACAAACCTTCAAAATTGGACTGCTATGTTTGTGGCCTTTCGGGGCTGAAGTACGAAGCACACAAAGTCCCATGGGCTGCATCCGCATTCCACTCAATCTTTTATGGCTCATCTTTGGCGGACTTTGGTCGTGCCTAATGCACCTGTTATTTGGGACATTACTCTTCATTACTATCATTGGCATACCTTTCGGCAAACAGCATTTCAAAATGGCAGGCCTCTCCTTAGCTCCATTCGGAAAAGAAGTAGAATTGCATTTCTAATCAAAAGAAACCGCCAGTCATTGCCCAGAAACACACAACGACTGGCGGTAAATAATAAGGGTGTGAAGAACTCTCCTCACACCCTTAAAATTTATATTACTTCTTTCTTTATTTAATTTCAACAGTTGCACGACGGTTGTAAGAGATCGGAGAGAGGTCGTTAACACCACCGGCAGCCTTCACCTCGATGTTATCACGACTAACACCCATCTTAACCAATTCGTTTGCTACAGTTTCAGCACGACGCTGACTCAGCTTCTGGTTGTAGTCAGGCTTACCTGTCTTGCTGTCAGCATAACCCGTAACGACGATCTTGTTACCATTAGCCTTAGCATATTCTGCAACTTCCTGAACATTTACGAGATCCTTGCGAGAAGCGATTCTTGAAGAGTTGAGGTTGAAGAATACAGACTGTTTGGTAGTAGCCAATTCCTTCTTAACAACGGTCTGAGGAGCGGGAGTTTCCTTCTTCTGAGCCAAGAGAGCCTTCAAACGAGCGTTTTCGTTCTGAGCATCACGCAAAGAAGCATTCAGAGCATCCATTTGCTCCTTGTTCATGGCCATCAAAGCGTCTACATCAGGAGTCTTTGACCAAGTAGCCTTACCCAAGTTGAATTTCAAACCAACTTCAGCAGATACCACCTTGTCTTGGTTCTTCAAAAAGACGTGAGATTGGTCGCCCATTACACCGTCAGTCTTACCTTCAGCACCCATAAGAGCTACATCGAGGAAAAGATCGAGATGTTTAGCAAGACGCCAGGTATTCATGATACCGATATTCAAATCCATTCCATAGATATTGGATGTACAGTTGCGAACAATACCTGCACCAACATAGGGAATGAAATTCCAAACACGGGTATCGCTATAACCGCAGAAAAGATTGCTTAAATTGAACATTACCTGTTCATTTAATGCCCAATAATTCTCCATTCCGAGTTTATTTTGGCAGCAATCTTCAGAAATTACGCTTTTACCCCAAACGCCTTGGAATTTTGTGCGCATACCAATGCCGGGAGTAAACCACTTACCCAAGCTCACACCGAAACCCCAATTGCGACGGAAATCCTTAAAAGGACTCTTTGCAAGATCTTGACCTACTTCTTGATCAGAATAGAATACATTGTAGTTTCCACCAGCTGTGATAAACCAGTTACTCCAGAAAGAGTTTGTGGAAACACTGTACTTCTGAACAGGTACATCTGTTGTCTGTGCCTTGGCAAATGCGGCTACACCTGCAAAAGCTAACACCAAAAATAATTTTTTCATACTTTCCATTTTTAATTATTAATTATCAGTATTTATATGTTTCTTCTAACCCATGATTAACTGAAAGTCATGCAAAAGTAAAGAAAAAAAATATACAAGACAAATTTTTGTAATGGAAAAGTGTTGAATTTCTCTGATAAATGGGTATTTATAAGAAACCTTAATGTAATAACGACTCTATTTTTTCGTTACCGATGATGGTCAATACTAATTTTCCGTCGGGAGTATAATTCGGAATTTCACAGAGAAATAAATCATCCACCAGCTTTTTCATCTCTTCATTGTTGAGTGTCTGACCATTGGGGAGAAGGTTCCTTCGAGCCAACGTCAGAGCCACCTGATGGTATATCTTATCCAAAGCCGTTCCTGCATTGTTGATAAAAAGTTCGTAAACCTCTTGCACCAAAAGAAGAATATCTTGTTTTTCAGTTCCCGCAGGCACTCCATTGACGGCAAATCGGCCTCCACCCATACTTTCAATGTCGAATCCTACGGTAGCCATCTCTGAGAGATGCTCGGAAAAGACCACCGACTTGCCAACAGGCACTTGCAGTATTTCCGGAAAAAGTAGTCCCTGCACTACGACACTGTGCTGTTTGATTTGTTTCATAAACCTGTCATAGGCAATTCTTAACGACGCCCGGTTTTGGTCTATCATCATCAAACCGGATCTGACGGTAGTAAAGATATACTTGCCACGATATTGAAAATAGACGGCAGTATCCTTTTCAACCGGTTCCGTTGTCGGCTCTGATTTTGGCTCATCAAAAAGAGGTTGAACCACCTCTTGAACTTGATTTACAGCGGTCGACGTAGTTTTCTTCAACGAAGCATAGAGGTCTTCCCATCGGTCGGGAGCATAATTACGCGAAGAGGAAGTCCTTGGCGTATCCTGAAAAGGCGTATAGCTTCTGTCATATTCTATTTGGGGCGAAGCTACCGGGGTTGTCGGATTAAATACCGGTATCTCCAACACATTCTCATCGGTAAAATCCATAGAGGGTGCCACGTTAAAACGTCCCAACGACTCTTTTACTGCAGCAAGCAGAATCTTCCAAATAGCCTGATCGTCTTCAAACTTGATTTCGGTTTTGGTCGGATGAATGTTGACATCAATCTTACCAGGATCTACTTCCAGACAAAGAAAATATGGAACCTGTTTATCCGAAGGAATAAGTTTGTCGAAAGCTGCCATGACGGCCCTATTGAAGTACTGATGCTTCATGTAGCGGTGATTGACAAAGAAAAACTGACGGGCCCCTTTGGTACGCGCACTTTCAGGGTTCCCCACGAATCCGTCAATCTTGATGAGCGACGTTTCAACCTGTACCGGCAGTAGTTGTTTGTCTAAATTATTGCCGAAAAGGCTGGTAATGCGTTTGCGAAAAGATGACGGACGCAAATCCATTACCAATGTTTCGTCACGATGGAATGTAAAACCGATTTCAGGGTGTATCAAGGCCACTCGCTCAAATTCGGTCATGATGTTATTGAGTTCCGTTGCGTCGGATTTCAAGAACCGACGGCGCGCAGGCACATTAAAGAAGAGATTTTTGATAGAAAAACTGGAACCAATCTTACATGCCACTGCTTTTTGCTCTACCAGTTTCGACGCTTCGAGATACATCCATACGCCGAGATCATCTTCCTTGGTCCGAGTTTTCAGTTCCACCTGGGCCACGGCTACAATCGATGCCAAAGCCTCTCCCCTAAAACCCATGGTATGTAAAGCAAAGAGATCAGCTGCTGTACGGATCTTTGAGGTGGCATGTCGTTCAAACGAAAGTCGTGCATCCGTCTCGCTCATGCCTCGACCGTTGTCCACTACCTGTATATTGGTTTTACCAGCATCTGTCACCCACACTTCAATAGCATCTGCCCCGGCATCCACCGAGTTTTCCATCAGTTCCTTGACTACCGACGATGGTCTTTGTATTACCTCACCTGCCGCAATCTGATTAGCCACCACATCGGGCAATAAACGAATTACGTCAGCCATTGCTACTTCTTTGCTTTAAGTTCCTTAAGATTCTGCAGCGGTACTTCACGGCGGGGAGTTCTCTTCAGTTCGGTACCTGCCGCCTTTGAACGCCAGACAAAGATGTCATCCTTATCTCGCGGACGCATATAGTCAAACCACACAAAGTTCTTCAAGAACATTTTATCCTTACTCACAAAGGCCAAAGGATAAAACGTACCCGTTGCCTGGTTCGTCCAAATTTTTGATGCCTTTTTGTCTTCCATGAACATCCGTGCCAAACCGGTTTCGGTATGATTCATGCCAATCATCAGGCTATCTTCGTCGTAAGCATAATAAATAATCTCTACGTTATTGATTACCTTGTTCTCAACAAGTGCTCCATCCTTGAAATAATACCTCATTTCCTTTCCGGAAATCTGATTATAGTGCACCGTATCGAGTTCCTCCACCATGAGGGCCTGATTCACCACCCGGATACTGTCAATTGTCGAGTCGTTCATGTGTGCGTAGATTTCTTCGCCCAATATTTGTCGCGATTCGTTCCATACCACTGGGTTGCCAAAGAGCGACAAAATCTGGGAACGACTATTATACGACATCGTATCGGCTACCGTCTGCATGTCGGTACGGAAAGAGCGCGTATGATAGTATCCATGGAGCACACGATACACTGAATCGGTTTTCGGATAGTAAGTATATATCTTAAATGTGTCTGCGTGCAGATAGAGAGTATCTTTCTCTGAGTAATTGCGCACCTCGGCTTTGTCATAAGCAATCGTAAAGCCCGTACTATCGTTATGGTAACAATAGTCACCCAGCAAGATGTTCTTGTTGGCTTTGTCATTATAGACAATGTTCCAATAGGCATGGGCTTCACCCGTCAACTGGTCATACACGAGCGAGTCTGCCACCATCTGTTGGTCTTTATTGACTATCACGGAACGGTTAAGTAGCAGCACATGCTTGGTAATAGTGTTGTAATAACCATCTTCCGTATAAATGCGACTATCTCCGCTCACAACGTTAGAGGGTCCCAAGAGATGGGTCACCTTGGTCTGCGTATCGTAATACATCGTATCAGATGTAAGCACCATGTCGGGGCGCTCCAATTGTACGTGATAATTGAAGAGAGCTTCCTTATCGGAGGTATTATACTGTCCCCAGTCTGAGGTCAGCACGTTACCTCCGTCAATAAGTTTTCCTCCCTCGAAGAAGTAGCCCAAATGATATACACGGTCGTAGTTTAAACTGTCGGTATAGAGTTCGGTGTCGCGGTGTTTCAGCACCACCTTGTGGCGGGCCTGGGCTATCTGCGAATCGCCATCATAAAAAAGATACTCGCTATGGAGCGACAGCGTATCGCCCTGCAACATCTTTACCTTGCCAAAAGCTTTGAAAGAATTGGAAGTCTGATAATAGTTGGCACTATCGCAATAAAGCAGCAGACCATTGTGATAAAAGCACACATTACCCACAAAAATCTGCACATCAGGGTTTTTGAAGTGATTGTAGATAATTTGGTCGGCGTAGCGAAGTTCTATTTTTCCGGCATCGGGCCTTGCTTTCTGATCGTCAGTCATGGCCCGTTCAGAGGCAAGAGCCGGTAGCAGAAAGAAAAAGAGCAACAGGCCGTAGCCTATAACTCCTTTTCTCCTGTCAGTACTTGCTTTATGTCGGTTTATTTGATCCATCCGGGATATTTAAAGTCTTTCTTCTTCCATTCATCCTTAATGGAGATGTAGGTAGTCTTCTGTTTGTTACGAATCCATTCATCGAGCTTTTCTTCATTCTTTTTAGCCGAAACAATTTCGGTTAAAGCCTGGAAGTCAGCCGTAATGTCAGCCTGGTGTCCTTCAATGCGATTCTTCAGCAATACGATGGCACACGTGACCTGTCCGTTCCTATTGATCATCGTAAATGCTTTCGACACTTCTCCCACTTGCATTTTGTCAACGACCTTGGCCACTTCCTGCGGAAGGTCCTTCATTTCAAAGCGGGAAGTCTGTGTCATGCTCGAGGGATCGGAGTTGACCATCAAACCATTGTTGTTACGCGTGTCTTTATCGTCGGAAAGAGCCAAAACAGCCTCTTCAAACGTAAATTTCTTGTCTCGAATATCGGCGGCAATCGAATCCAAGCGGGCAGTACCCTTTATCAACGCATCGTCAGACACATCCGGACGACGCAAAATATGTCTCACGTTCACTTTATCGCCTTTTCGACTGATAAATTGAATGATATGGAAACCGTATTCGGTTTGTACAATCTTTGAAACCGTATTCGGATCGGTCAGTGAGAAGGCTACATTTGAAAACTCGGGCACCAATTCGCCGCGGCCTCTGAATCCTAATTCGCCACCTTGTCTGGCCGAACCTTCGTCTTGAGAATACAAGCGGGCAAGAGCGGCAAAACTCGTCTCGCCATCGTTCACACGCTTGGCATAATCCAATAAATCTTGTTTTACCTTCTCCAATTCGGCGGGCTCCACCCTCGGCGCCTGCGTCAGAATCTCTACTTCCACCTGAGGTTGGATGTAGGGCAGACTGTCCTTAGGCATATTCTTGAAATAGCGACGCACTTCAGCCGGAGAGATCTTTTTATCACCGATGATTTTCTCCTGTTCCTGCTGCACCTTATTTGCCTCTATCAAGTTTGTAATCACTTGTCGACGAATTTCTTTCATCGACATATTCCAGTATTCCTCCAATTTTTCCTCCGAACCGATTCTTTCCACAAGGGTATTGATTCGATAGTTGGCGTCAGACATCACATCAGCCTCGGTAACAATGATACTGTCGATAGAAGCCTGATGAAGGAAGAG
This sequence comes from uncultured Prevotellaceae bacterium, assembly GCA_945827465.1. GTDB lineage: Bacteria > Bacteroidota > Bacteroidia > Bacteroidales > Bacteroidaceae > UBA6382. The sequence goes on along the minus strand of CALZOH010000007.1, from coordinate 3,745 downwards.
TTTTTGAATGGCCAGCTGCTCAGGAATCACCGTATAAGGGTCACCATCTATTCGCTGACCTTGCATTTCAGCACTAATGCGCTGAATCTCCACTTCTGACTTGAGAATAGGTTCATCCCCCACCACCCAAATCACTTCATCGATGATGTTATTGGGTTTCTGTGCCTGGGCAAGTCCTCCGAACAACGAAAGAGCCAATGCACTTACCACGAAACGACGATAACTTCTTTTCTTCATCAAATCCTTCTTTCTTAGTGTTTGTTGACCGTAGCCAATACTTCTTTATTTACCGTGACGGAATACTTTTTACGCAGTTCCTTCACCCATTCTTTTTCTTTGACATCCTGATAGTCTGACACTACTTGTGCCTTCACATCATTATAAAGCTTGGGCTGATTGAGCATAACGCCCTGACAACCGCGGAAGGGAAATACCGTATTGGCTTTAGGCTCTTCCTTGCCAAAGGCTTCCCAATCGACGATAGGTTCATCACCTTGTCTGAATACACCATACCTTACCCGCACTTTCTTCAAGCTGTCTTGAGGCATTGATTTGTTAAACTCGGCCACGCCCTCCTCTGTTTCTTGCTTTTTGAAAAATTCGCGGGCCTGCTGAAGCAGTTGCTCTGACTTGGCATAGATGATATAGCCTCTATAACGTGGAGCATCCCACGCATATTTCTTTTTATTCTTCTTGAAATATTTGGTCAAGCCTTCTTTATCCTTTGCAGCTTTTTGCCAAACGAGTCTATTGCTGGCTTCATAAAGTAACAGACCGTCGTGATATTCTTCAATCAGATATTTCAGTTCCGGCTGGTCCTGACAAGCCTCCTTTTGCACACGGGCAATCACTTCCTCACGACTCTGACCCTTCGATTCCTCCATCAAACGTTTGATGCGGTGCTCGGCAGCCATATCCTTGATGCCACGGGCATTGAGCAGTTCCATGATCTCGGCCTTTTTCTGCTCGTAGGGCTCTAACTTTTTGCGTTCTTTCATATACACAATGTGATAGCCCACTGTCGAGAGGAAAGGTTTGGAATATTGGCCGGGCTGAAGGGCATAAGCCTCTTTTTCAAACTCCGGCAAGGTCTGTCCGGGAGCTATCCAAGGTAATTCTCCACCTTTCTGAGCCGTTGTAAAGTCTTCGCTGCACTTTTTAGCCAATTCTATGAAGTCTGCACCATTTTGCAAAGCTTGGTAAACAGAGTCTATGCGCGTTTTTTTGGCTGCCTTGACGGCATCAGTGCTTTTCTGCGGCAATACCATCATGATGTGCGACACCAATACCAGTTCTGAATCGCCTACTTGCTCTTTCATGGCCTTATAAACGGCCTGTGCAATGGAGTCTTCATACTCCGGATCGGTCAGATAAGGGCGTAATTGGGCATCACGATAACCCGAAAACTCCTTTTTGAAGCTGCTCAGCGTGTCAAGTTTCTCATCAAGGGCGGCTTGCACCTTGAGTCGATAGTTAATGAACATGTCCACATAGTCATTAACCGATGTTTGCGAACCTGCCGTGGCTGTGGCTTCGTTGTTTTTATTATAAAAATACTCAAACTCTGAACGGAGAATACTTTTACCGTTGATCTTCATCACTTCGGGGTCTGCCGACTGTGCGTGAAGTGTTGTTGCAGCACAGAGCGACATACACAAAGAAAGAAAAAGCTTCTTCATGAAATGAAATCTATTTTCAGTCTGGTCAAGTAGATTACGGACGGCTGTAATTAGGAGCTTCGCTCGTAATGGTAATGTCATGCGGATGACTTTCGAGCACTCCGGCATTGGTAATACGGGTAAATTTAGCATTGTGAAGAGCCTCAATGGTAGCAGCTCCACAGTAACCCATACCCGAGCGCAAGCCGCCCACCAATTGATAGATAACTTCCTGCACTGTTCCCTTGTAAGGCACGCGACCGGCAATTCCTTCAGGAACAAGTTTCTTCAGTTCGGTAACGTCAGACTGGAAGTAACGGTCCTTTGAACCATTTTCCATGGCTTCGAGCGAACCCATACCGCGATAGGTCTTAAATTTACGTCCATTGAGAATGATGGTTTCGCCCGGTGACTCTTCCGTACCGGCTACCAAAGAACCTATCATCACACTGTCGCCACCGGCGGCGAGGGCTTTCACCACGTCACCCGAATAGCGCAAACCTCCATCGGCAATCATAGGCACTCCTGTACCCTTCAAAGCCGATGACACATCGTAGATGGCTGAAAGCTGCGGAACTCCCACACCTGCCACCACGCGGGTTGTACAAATAGAACCCGGACCGATACCTACCTTAATGGCGTCAGCACCTGCTTCGGCCAGCATACGGGCTGCCTCGCCTGTAGCAACGTTGCCCACCACAATATCAACACCTGTAAAACGACTCTTAGCCTCGCGCAACTTGTCCAATACGTTTTTAGAATGTCCATGAGCGGTATCTATCACGATGGCATCGGCTCCGGCCTTGATGAGAGCCTGCATTCGGTCCATGGTGTCGCTTGTTACGCCCACACCGGCGGCCACGCGCAGACGGCCTTTGCTATCCTTGCAGGCCATAGGCTTATCCTTGGCCTTGGTAATATCTTTGTAAGTAATCAGACCTATCAAGCAACCTTTTTCATCCACTACCGGCAGTTTCTCAATTTTGTTCTCCTGCAGAATGCGGGCTGCGGCACCCAAGTCAGTCTGTTGGGTAGTGGTCACCAAGTGCTCCGAAGTCATCACCAAGTCGATGTCCTTCTCCAAATCTTGTTCAAAACGCAAATCGCGATTGGTCACGATGCCCACCAAGTGTCTTTCGGCATCCACTACAGGAATTCCACCAATATGGTATTCATTCATCAGGGCCAAAGCATCTCTTACTTTTGAACCGCGCTGTATGGTAACAGGATCATAAATCATACCATTCTCTGCACGCTTCACAGTGGCTACCTGACGAGCCTGTTCCTCTATGGTCATATTCTTGTGGATCACGCCTATACCACCTTCACGCGCAATGGCAATAGCCATAGTCGCTTCTGTAACGGTATCCATGGCGGCGGATACAAAGGGAATATTCAATTCAATATTTCTGGAGAAATGAGTACCAAGTTTTACCAATCGAGGTAATACTTCCGAATAAGCGGGTATCAATAGGACGTCATCATAAGTAAGACCGTCCGAAACAATTTTATCTGCAATAAATGAAGCCATAATGCACTATAGTTTTATATTGCACGCAAAATTACTTATTTATTCGCAAAGCACGGACATTTTTTTCTTTTTTAGTATGCTCTAAAGTCTGTTTTTTTTCGTATCCAATCAAATCTCTGTTTAGGAGAATAAAATTGATGCAGAAACATTACTTCAACTTGCTTGTTTATTCCTTTTTGCGCCTTCATCACAAGTGTCATGCTCCCAAAAGATACGATCTAACCGCATCACAAAACCAACGATTCCACTGCGGATTTCCCACACATTCATCCTCCCCCTACCGACATTCCGTCAAATATTTTAACTCTAACAATTCATTCTAATCCCTATCATGTGATACAAATAAATTATTCTTGATTAATCTGAACTCATGGAATGAGGTCAACTTCCCGGCTGTTTTTTTGTTCATCATCATTTTTGAGAGCCTTTTACAGGCTGTAAAAGTATTCTATTAGCCCAAACAATTGTTTTGCTCAATGTGCAAAGCCCTTATTTTTCCATTTTAGCCGTTTTGCTCAATGTGCAAAGTCCTTATTTTTCCATTTTAGCCGTTTTG
>CALZOH010000006.1 GCA_945827465.1 uncultured Prevotellaceae bacterium | reverse complement strand
TTTACACGTCATGTAAGCAGGATTTCCCGCGGGAGATTTCATTTTGCACGCCATGTAAGCAGGATTTCCTGCTGGAGATTTCAGCTTACACATCATGAAAGCAGGAATCACCCGAGGGAGATTCCTGCTTCTGTGGCGAGATGACGCTAATAACCAATGGGGGCTTTAATGTTTCTTCTTGGTGGGCGTGGTCAACACCTTCACAAAGAAGTCCCGTATGCGTTGACATTGTCCTTGCGTAACGGTAAGGTAGGTGTGGAGGCCGTCGGCATGCGGTCGGAAGGTGGTCACGCCCTTGCTGTCGACGGTGATGGTGCCCGGCAGGGAACGGGTCATGTACTTTCCCGGTTCGATTACTTCGAGTACGGAGGTGAGGTCCCAGGTGGGACGGTTGTGGGGCATCTTGATGTAGGAGATGTAGGCTTCTACCATGGGATGCTCTTTGGCCCAAGTGAAGTCGTTTTCGATGCTTTCGGCGGGATAGGTGATGGCTTCTCCCACTTCAAACGGCGATGTGACGATGGGGACGGGGCATTCACGGTAGAGTTGGGCACAGGCCGGAATGTCATTGTTGACGTTGTATTCGGAGTATTGGTTGTTGGCACGCCCGTCAAAGCATCCGGCCATGACGGAGATGTATCTCACCTTACGTGCAATGAGCTCGCGGCCGCTGAGGGGAGAGTATTGGTCGCCTTGGGTGCTGAGCAGTCGGGCCAGGTTGGTTGAAAAACCGGTGGAGATGATGACGACCGAACCGTCTTTTTGTCGAGCCAGGATTTTACGATAAAGCTCATGGGCGTCGGGCAGCTTGCTCACGTCCTTCACCGTGGTTTTGAAGTGATATTCTCCCCGTTCGTTCTTGTTGGTGACGGTGCGCGCATAGTTGCTGGGGTCGTCTCGGTGGGCTCCGTTGCGTACGACCCCGATGGGAAGGTGGGGATAACCGTACCAGGTGTTCAGAATGTCGAGGAAGCGTTCCGAACCGTTGCCTTCTTTGTTGCTCATCACGGCGAGCAACTTGACCTTGCCGGCATCCATATACTTGTACAGCAGGTCAAGGGCCATCACGTCGTCAACGTCATTGCCCATGTCGGTATCGAAAATGATGAGCTGCGGCGCGTTTTTCTTTGCGTCGAGCGTGATGCTTCCGGCCAATAGCAGGATGAAAGCACTTGTGAGGGTGAGGATTCTTTTCATTGTGATGTATTAATTAGTGTTGTGATTCTTATTTTAACCAGGTGGCCCGTTTCCAGAGGTATTCCAGCGGTCCGTGATTGTGGCGTTTCATCCACCAGGTGCAGAAAGCCAGTTGGAGCAAGAAGATGGCAATGCCCACTAACCAGCAGTAGGTGGTGCAGAGGTAGCGATGAAGGGCAAATCCCCAATGGTAATAAAGCATGGCGCCGATGATGCTTTGGGTGATATAATTGGTGAGACTCATGCGTCCGTAGGGTGCCAACTTCTGCAGGAGGTGCTGAAGCCGGGTGCTGTAATAAGCAAATAGAACGCCCGAAACGAGGACGAGCATGAACGCCAGTTTATAGAGCGACGAGAGAATCATCGAAAGGGGCGTCAGCAGGTTGGGATTTTCGATGAAGCGGGACAGCATGTTGGCCAATCCGTAGAGCGGGAAGAAGGCTATCAGCGCTCCGGCCAAGATGCGCCCCCACAGCGGCAGATGTTCGCGGAGGAACCAGTTGCGGCGTCCGGCCAACATGCCCAGCATGAAGAGTCCGGCCGTCTGGAAGACGCGCCCGTTGTCCCAAGCCCATGAAAGGCTGGCCAGTTGGCCTTCCCACAGGTTGACACGCACCATTTGCCAGAAGTTGCCCTCCATTTGCATCTTGAAGGTGGCGTTCCAGTATTCGCCGGTGGGGATGGCGGGCAAGACGAAGGAGGAGTCGGTGGCCGCACGCACCACGAAGTACAGTGCGACAGGTTGGAGCATACAGATGCCGATGAGCCATAATAGCACTTTATCAGACAGCCGACACGTGAAGACCAATACAAATCCAACCAAAGAGAAGAGCACCAGTACTTCGGCCGTGAAGAACGCAGCGTTGAGGTTTCCCCACAGGAAGAGCAATACTAATCTCCAGCAGAAGCGCAGGCGGAAGTCCTTGCCGCGCAATCGTTGGTTGTCGTCTTGAATGAAGAAACTGAAGCCGAAGAGCAGGGCGAAGATGGCGTAGGCCTTACCGCCAAAGGCAAAAAACATGCCTTCCCAGATGGCTGCGTCGGTGAAGCGCATGAACTCACAGGGAGGGTCGGCAAATGAATAGAAGTTGAAGTGCTCGATAGAGTGCAAAATACCGATTGCCATGACGGCAAATCCGCGCAGTACGTCTGCCACGTCAACGCGGGCATGTCTTTGAATGTCCATGAGAGATGTTGGGGAATAGGGGTGAATGGGATTTATTCTGTTTCGTAGGTATCGTAAAGGAAGTCGTTATAGGGATACTTCTGCACGTGGAGCTCGCGTACCTTCATATAAAGCTTTCGTCTCAGCTGGTCGATATTGGTCTTCTCGCGTGCCGAAACAAAGATGCAGTCTTCTTCTTGTCGTGCCATCCAAGTGTCCATGAGCTCTTGCAGGGTGAGATTCTCCCGAGTCTTGGGCGTAAGGTCGTCCTCGTCCTTCTGAATGTAAGTGTAAGCATCGGTTTTGTTGAAAACAATCATGCTGGGCTTTCCCCCGGCGCCGATGTCGGCCAGTGTTCGGTTGGTCACCCGAAGTTGTTCCTCAAAGTCGGGGTGGGAAATGTCAACCACGTGCAACAGTAAGTCGGCTTCGCGCACCTCGTCGAGGGTGCTCTTGAAGGAGTCGACCAGGTCAACCGGAAGTTTGCGAATGAAGCCGACCGTGTCGCTCAGCAGGAAGGGCAGATTGTCGATGACCATCTTGCGCACCGTGGTGTCGAGGGTGGCAAAAAGCTTGTTCTCGGCAAACACCTCGCTTTTGGCCAGCAGGTTCATCAGGGTAGACTTGCCGACGTTGGTGTAACCCACCAGGGCCACGCGAATGAGTCGGCCGCGGTTTTGCCGTTGGGTGGTCTTTTGTTTGTCGATTTCTTCCAATCGTTTTTTCAGCAATGACATTCTGCCCAAGATAATTCGGCGGTCCATTTCCAATTGGGTTTCACCCGGTCCGCGCAAGCCCACACTTCCTTTTCCTCCACCCGAACCTGAGCCACCTCCTTGGCGCTCCAAGTGAGTCCATAAACGTTGCAGACGAGGCAGCAGATATTTGTATTGGGCCAGTTCCACCTGCGTTTTTGCGTTGGCCGTTTGTGCACGCATCGCAAAGATGTCAAGAATGAGCGAAGTGCGGTCCAATATTTTCACACCGGTTTCGCGTTCAATATTGCGCAGTTGTTTGGCCGACAGTTCGTCGTCGAAGATAACCATACCCACTTCGCGCTCGGCTTCAGCTTCGTCGTGCAGGTAGTTGCAGATTTCCTCCAACTTTCCTTTCCCTACATACGTAGTGCTGTTGGGGCCTTCACATCTTTGCGTGAATCGTTTGACGGTATGTACTCCGGCTGTTTCGGCCAGAAACTCCAGTTCGTCTAAGTATTCCAGAGTCTTACGTTCGTTTTGTTGGGGTGTAATGAGTGCTACCAATATGGCGGTTTCGGTTTTGGCTTCTGATAATACGAATTCCTTCATTCTTGTTTTGTGAAATGTAAGTGCAAAGATAGTGCAAGCCGCTTAAACAAACGAAAAATAGCTGCTTTTTCACGCCCCTTTTATCGGCCTTGTACTAACTTTGCAGCCAAAAGATAGATGATTTTAAATCAATGTGTATGAGAAAAAGAGTAATCTTGCTGTTTGCCTGCTGGTGCTTCTGTGCTGTTGCCCGTTTGTCAGCTGCCGATATATTGGTCGAGGCCGAAAGTTTTGCCGAAAAGGGTGGCTGGAAGGTTGACCAGCAGTTTATGGACGTGATGGGATCTCCTTATTTGTTGGCTCATGGAATGGGGCGCCCGGTCGAAGATGCCCGCACCACCTTCCAGGTGGATGATGAGGGATGGTATCGGGTCTATGTGCGTACGTACAACTGGACATCTCCATGGCACAAGGGACGTGGCCCCGGTGCGTTCGGCCTACAAGTAGACGGTAAGAAGCTGAAGACGGAGTTGGGAACCGAGGGCACTTGCTGGCAATGGCAAAAGGCCGGCGATTTGAAATTGCGTGCCGGCAGCCATACGCTTGCATTACACGATTTGACGGGCTTTGACGGACGTTGTGATGCCATCTTGCTGATTCGTGAAGCGAGAGAAGAGTCGCAGGCTGCTCTTGACGAACTGCGTGCTCAATTACTCTTCCGCCCCATGCGCGAAGCTGCTGCTTACGATCTGGTCGTAGTTGGCGGTGGAGTGGCAGGTATGTGTGCGGCTATTTCGGCTGCACGTTTGGGTTGTAAGGTAGCTTTGGTGCACGACCGTCCAGTCTTGGGCGGAAACAATAGCTCCGAAGTTCGTGTACACTTGGGCGGACGCATCGAAGTCGGACCTTATCCCGCATTGGGCGGATTGCTGAAAGAGTGGGGACCGTCCAAAGAAGGGAATGCCCAACCCGCTGCCAATTATGAAGACGAGAAAAAGTTGGAAGCCATTCGTCGCGAACCCAACATTGACCTGTTCCTCAACCAACACGTAAATCAGGTGGAGATGGAGGGAATGAGAATCAGAGCCGTCGTGGCGCAGGACGTTGAAAGTGGTAAGTTGACCCGTTTTGCTGCTCCTACTTTCTGTGACTGCACGGGGGATGGCACGGTCGGTTATCTTGCCGGGGCCGATTATCGGATGGGGCGCGAAGGCAGAGCTGAATTTGGTGAAAGCATCGCTCCCGAACAACCCGACACCATGGTACTGGGTGCTTCCGTGCAGTGGTATTCAGCCGAAGAAAAGCAGAAGAGTACCTTCCCGGAGTTTTCTTATGGCGTGGCATTCAATGACAGCAATGCCCAACGGGTCTATATGGGTGAATGGACTTGGGAAACGGGAATGGATCGCAATCAGATCACCGAGTTTGAACGCATTCGCGATTATGGCTTGTTGGTGGTTTACTCCAATTGGAGTTGGATGAAAAACCATAGTGAAGATCGTGGTCGTTACGCCCAACGACGACTTGACTGGGTAGCTTATGTGGCAGGTAAACGTGAGAGTCGCCGTTTGATGGGTGATTATGTACTGAAGGAAGACGACCTGAAAAAGCATGTATTTCATGAGGACGCTTCCTTTACCGCATCTTGGAGCATCGACCTTCATCGGATGGATCCGGAGAACCTCTCGCATTTTCCCAATGGCGCTTTCAAGGCAGTGACCACTCATCATCTGATCTATCCGTATGGGGTACCTTACCGTTGTCTTTATTCTCGCAACGTGGAGAACCTGTTAATGGCCGGTCGCCACATCAGTGTGACTCATGTGGCTCTGGGTACAGTGAGAGTGATGCGCACCACGGCACAAATGGGCGAGGTCGTCGGCATGGCTGCCAGTTTGTGTCGTCGTTATCGTATATCGCCGCGTGGCGTTTACCAATCTCATTTGGAGGAATTGAAGCAACTGATGCGGCAGGGCGTGGCTCGTGATGGTATTCCCAATAATCAACGTTATAACGAAGGTGGAACGTTGACGGAATGCCCCGTGGTGAAGTAAGAAAAGCCCGAAAAATGTTGCAATGCGTAAAAAAGGACAGAAAAGGTTTGGAGGGAATGAAAAGATTTTCTACCTTTGCACACGCAAATCCGAAAGGGTTAGGATGATGGCGCGGTAGCTCAGCTGGTTAGAGCGCATGATTCATAATCATGAGGTCCCCAGTTCAATCCTGGGCCGCGCTACGACAAAAAAGACTGCTCATTGAGCAGTCTTTTTTGTCGTTATAGGTATTTGTGAATGAGTTTCGACCAAAGTTGGTAGCCTTCCTTGTTCAAATGCAATCCGTCAACCGATAAATCGGCATTCATCCGAATGCTTCCCTTTTCACAGAAGTGAGGGAATAGGTTGATGTAGGTTGCTCCTGCTTTCTTCACGATGGGCTCAAGTTGTTTGTTGATGTCGGGAACTTGCGATGTTTTTCCCACCAATCGTTTGTAAACATTAAATGATTCGTTAATGGGGAGCAGACTTTGTACGTAGAGTTTGGTCTCAGGGCTTTCGGTGCGGATGCGCTCAATTACTTGGCCGATCATCCCGCAAATAGTGTCGGTGGAGAGGTCGTGACTAACGTCATTGATACCAATCATCAGAAAAATCTTTTGGGGATGGTAAGGCAGTATTTGGTGCAGGCGGTCGAATACACCCATCGCGATGTCACCGCTGATTCCTCGGTTGCGTACTTGTGGATTGTTGAGTAGCTGAGCCCAATCACCGCCGTTTTCAGTCAGACTGTTGCCGAGCATGACGATGTTTTTGGTGGTGATGGGACTTTCGTTTTGGAATTTGGCTACGCGTTCGTAGTAATGAGTTGTGTACACAGGCTTTTGAATACTTGAGTCGGAAACGATGGCTGCAGCAACGGCGTTGGATACCAATGCACGCAGGCGAACAGTACTGCCTTTGTCGTCGGGATGAACGGCATTGATGAGCAGGATAACACTAATGTCGTTGTCGGGGTCAATGACAATGGAAGTTCCGGTATATCCGGTGTGGCTGTAGGTATGAGCCGATAGCAGGTCGCCGTTGTTGGATGCGTAGGGGCTTGAGCAGTCCCAGCCGAGTGTCCTGCCCAAATCAGGTTCGGTGCTCGGAATGCTGCGCATCAGTTTTACGGTGAGTGGCGACAAGATGCGCTTGCCGTTCCATTCTCCTCCGTTTTGAAGCATGGCGCACAGCAGGCCGATGTCGTCGGCTGTGGTAAAAACACCGGCATTGCCGCTGATTCCTCGGTTGGCAATGCGTGCAAGGGGGTCGTGTACTTGTCCACGCAGTACTTGTCCGGTTGTTTTTTGTTTCTCCGTGGGTGCAACGTCTTTCAAGAATTCTGCATCAAGCGGAATATCTTTTCCTTCCAGTTTCTTGCGTTCTTCGGCTGATGCCCAACAGGGCAAGGCCGTGTTTCTCCAAATGCCTTTCGCGTCTTCTTCGCAAGGAAGGTAGTCCGTGTGGTCCATGCCCAGCGGACCGAAGATTTCTTTGCGGGTAAAGTCGCGCAGGGTTTCGCCGGTAATATTTTCCACAATGCGTTGCAGGGTGATGAAGTTCAAGCAACTGTAGCGGAAGTCGGTGGCCGGCTCGAATCCCCGTCGGCAGTTGCAAATGTAGTCAATCACTACGTCGCGGTCGGCCTTGTCATATTTTTTTTTCAAGTCGATGGGTGAAACGTAGGCCGGAAGTCCCGATGAATGGGTCAGCAAATGGTGGATGCGGATTGTGGTGGCATCACTTTTGTCTTCTTTTTCCCAGTTCTTGAAGCCCGGTATGTAGAGGCTTACGGGGTCGGTCAGTCTGAGCCGACCTTGTTCAATGAGTTTCATCACGGCCATGGCTGTGCCCATCGGTTTGCTACACGATGCCATGTCGAAGATGGTGTTGGTGGTCATGGCTTCTACAGTAGGAATCAGACTGCGTTTTCCGTATGCTTTGAGATAGGCCATTTTCCCTTGGCGCACTACGGCCAGCACCGCGCCTGGAATTTGTTTCTTTTGAATGGCTTCGTTGATGGCTCGGTCTGCCTGGATCAGTTGGGTGCTGTTCAGACCAACTTCCTCTGGGGCCACTCTGGGGAGTATCTCTCCTTTAGCCAAAGGGCAGGCCAGTAATGAAAATGCGAGTATAAGATGTTTCATCATCATAGATGTCTTTTTAATGAGAGGATCATAAAAGAGGCAGCAAAAAGTGGTGGAACTTCTTGCTGCCTGTTGATAAAGTGCTTACAGGATTTCGTCTGCAACTTTATTGAATTCCTGGATGCAAAGTTGAATATCAGGAACGGAGTTATCCCAGTTATACTCGTATTCAATGGAGAGATAACCTTTGAACTTCTGTTCTTTCAAGATTTCGAGCATGTCTTTGATGCCCAAGCAACCTTTGCCCCAAATGGTGTCTTCTTGCCAAGCCACACCTTCTTCCTTGGGCAGGATGTCTTTGAAGTGGAGGGAGATGATTCTGCCCTTCAGTTGCTTCAGACAGTCGAGGTGATTGAGACCTTCTCGGTTCCAGTGGCCTACATCGGCGCAAGAGCCGATCTTATCGCTACGTTTAGAAATGGCGTTGAGCAGGTTCTGCGGATTCCAATAATCAGAGGGTTTCGGATGGTTATGAACAGCCACCTTGATGTTATACTTGTTGGAGAGTTCTTCAACGAAGTCCCAGAGTTCAAGGGGAGGTTCACACGATACGAAGTCGAGCTTCATGGAATGGGCGAATTTGAACATCTTCTCCCAATCTTCTTTGTTGTCGCTGACGAATACGCCGGAACCTACAATCTTCACGCCTTTTTCTTCGGCGATTTTGCGGAGTTCTTTCTGACTTTCTTCGTCCAGATTGAAGTCAAACACTTTGTCGCCCCATTTGCCGCCCAGTTTATGACCGGGATATACCTCGATGTACTTTACCCCCAATTGATGGGTCTTGTCGAGGGCTTCCATCAGGGTGAACTTATGGAAGGTGTATGACTGAATGGAGAGATTCCAACCGGCCTTTTCTGCTTTGGTCTTCTTGGCGCAGGAGTTGAGCGACAGGCAGAAGATGAGCAGTGTAGCAATGCCTAAGATTTTCTTCATCATGGTCACTTCTTTTTTAGTCTTTTGGCATATCGGGCAGGGTGAATCCATTGTGATAAGTGTGTTTCACCCATTCGTTGGCTGCTTCAAGGGCGTTGAATTCGCCAAAGCGTCTGTCGAAGCGCGGGTCACCGTCAATCACCTTGAAGTCATCGTAGTTCACAATCTTAATCTTATCGTTGGCCGAGAGGTTGGTGAATTTCATGTTTTCACCGTCCCACTGCAGTTCGCGATGAACTCCGTAAAGTCCGGCCAAACGTACGGCAATCACACCCATGTCTACCATTTCGGTAAACGGACCTGAGAACTGGAAGTTGGAAGAAGCTTCCTTGCGGTTCTGTGGTGATTCCTTGCAGGCGCGAATCCAGTCTTGTTCGTGAGCATTGGTGTCCCAAATGTTTCCGTTACCACCCTTTACACGCGGCAGGCTGGGGCTGGGTTGCTTGTAGCTTTCCATGCGCTCTTTCGGCAGCAGGGTGGGATTCATTCCATAGCATCCGGTCATAATCTTGCCCTTTGTACCGATGAAGATGATACCGCCGTTTTCGTCACCCATCATCTCGCCGTCTTTCAGTTCCGACGGGCGGGGAGGCATCAAACCACCGTCGTACCAGGTCACTTTCACTTCCGGCATATTTACCTTGCCTTTCTTCGGGCGTGCCGGGAAGGTGTAGGTGATGATTTCTGCATGAGGAGGAGAGTAAAGGTTGCTGAGGGTTGAGCTGGCAATAACGCTCTTCGGATATTTGATGTTGAGTGCCCAGCAGATGGGGTCCATAATATGGCAGGCCATGTCGCCGAGGGCTCCGGTACCGAAGTCATACCATCCACGCCAATTCCAAGGAGTGTAGGCCGGGTGATAAGGACGTGTTTCGGCCGGACCTACAAACAAGTTCCAGTCCAAGGTGTCGGGGCAGGGGGGTGTGTCGCTCGGTTTCATCAAGCCTTGGGGCCAAATGGGGCGGTCGGTCCAGCAGTGTACCTCTGTCACGTCGCCGATGGCACCGTCCCAAATCCATTCTGCTATCTGTCGGCACCAGTCGAAGGAGTTTCCTTGGTTACCCATCTGGGTGGCCACTTTGTATTTCTTGGCCAACTTGGCCAGCAAGCGTGATTCATAAACCGAGTGGGTCAGCGGTTTCTGCACGTAGGTGTGCTTGCCCATTGTGATGGCATGAGCGGCTACGCAGGCGTGGGTATGGTCGGGGGTGGCTACCAAGATACCGTCGATTTCCTTGCCCATTTCGTCGAACATCTTGCGCCAGTCTTTATAACGTTTGGCGTTGGGATAGTCTTCAAATGTTTTGTTGGCATATTTCCAGTCAACATCACAAAGTGCAACGATGTTTTCGGTGTTCATGTTATGCAGATTGCGGCGTCCCATTCCGCCGACACCGATGCCGGCAATGTTCATCTTATCGCTGGGAGCTACATGACCATGGCTTCGGCCTAATACTGAGTTGGGAACTACCATAAAGGCGGCAGCGCCCATGCTTCCTTTGATGAAGTCTCTTCTTGATATTTTTTCCATATTAAGTAAACTGTTTAGATTGGTATAAATTTTATAATGCCGTAAAGTTAGAAAAAAAGATTTTCCTGCTCTTGTTTTGTACTTGTTTTTTCACGACTTTTAAAAGTCAGAGTGTTCATCCGTCTGCTTTTTAAAGAATATTAGTGCAAAGTGAGGGCCATATCTTTCTTTTCTATTGGGATCATGATGGATAAAGCCTCACGATGGTTTCTGCATATTGCCGATATGATTCCCTGTTTGCTCACATCAGGGATCGTTATATCCATATTTTGAGCGAATAGGTGTAGGGGCGTATGCGATACGCCCCTACACCTGTTCGATGAAATCTTGGCTTTGTTGGGGTTGGGTGAGTTTCGTTTCCGCCCACACCAGGGCGTATTCGATACCCCCCCCTACAGTTTTCCTGCGGAAAACGGCTCGCGTGTGGGGTTTATTTCAATGGACTTGTTTTTCAGTTTCACCACTCCAGCCTCTCTTTAAGTTAAAGTAAGCCGCGCACCATGCCGGGCATGCTTGATTCGCTCCCAACCGGGTGTCGGCCTACGGTTTCGCGGGGATGAATGTCAATTGAAGTATGTGATGCTTGCTAACGCTGTACTCGTCCGCTGGCATCGCCTCCGGCAAGCGTTTCGACTTCGGCAGCGCTCACTAAGTTGAAGTCTCCCGTGACGGTATGTTTCAGTGCTGATGCGGCTACGGCAAATTCAAGTGCTTCGGCCGGTGATGACTTGGTGAGCAGGCCATGGATGATGCCTCCAGAGAATGAATCGCCTCCGCCCACGCGGTCGATGATGGGCAATAGGTCGTAGCGGCGTGAGGTGTAGAAGGTCTGACCATCGAATATCAGGGCTTTCCATCCGTTGTGAGAGGCCGAGAAGGATTCGCGCAAGGTGGAGATGACGTATTTGAATCCAAAGGTTTGTGCCATGCTGCGGAAGATGGCTTCGTAGCCGGCGGCATCGGTTTGTCCGGCGGTGACGTCGGCATCAGGCTTGAAGCCCAGACAAAGTTCGGCGTCTTCTTCATTGCCGATACATACGTCTACATAGTTCATCAAGGGCTTCATCACGGCTTGTGCTTCCTGCGGTGTCCAGAGTTTCTTCCGATAATTCAGGTCTACGCTCACGGTTACTCCCTGTCGCTTGGCTGCTTCGCAAGCCTTTCGGGTGATTTCGGCTGCTTGGGGAGATATGGCGGGGGTGATGCCCGACCAATGAAACCAATCGGCTCCCGACATGATGGCATCGAAGTCGAATTCGCGGGCGTCGGCTTCGGCAATGGCTGAATGGGCGCGGTCGTAGATTACTTTACCCGGGCGTACGGAGGCTCCGGTCTCGCAGAAATAAATGCCGATGCGTTGGCCGCCGCGTACGATGTAGTCGGTATGTACGCCATAGCGACGCAGGGCGTTGACGGCCGACTGACCGATTTCGTGAGTCGGCAATTTGGTTACGAAATAGGCGTCGTGGCCATAGTTGGCACAACTGACGGCTACGTTGGCTTCGCCACCGCCGTAGATGACGTCGAAACTGTCGGCCTGCACAAAGCGTGTCTGGCCTTCGGGAGAGAGGCGAAGCATGATTTCGCCCAATGTGATGATTTTACTCATAGGTATATTTCTAATGATTATTTCTTACTTGATTTTAATGTTCAAAGGATGGTGCAGGCGTTGTGAAAAGGCTTCCAAACAGGCTTTCCAGGCTTCAAAGTCGGCTGGGCCTGCTTTGCTCCAGGCCGATCCCCAATAATACTCGAAGGTTTTGCCCGGCTCTAAGGACGAGAGTCCGAGCAAGTGGCCCAAGGCTCCACCGCGTTGCTGGCGTTCCTTGGACGAAAAGAGCCGTACTTCGGTCTGATGGAAGGGATGGACGGCGATGGCTCCGATGTAGATCACGCCGTTTCCGACATGGGCCCGGTCGGTGGAGTCGGCGTAGGCCAAGATGCCTTTCCGGGCGTCGGAGAAATATCCGTCGGGATGTTGCGGATGAATGACGATGCCGCAGGCCAAGGGTGTCGGAGCGTCAAGACCTTCGTAACTGACGAGGGTTCGATTGAAGTAGGAACCGCGTTCGAGCGAGATCAGACGTTTCTCGACAACCCCGGTATATGGCGCCGCTTCAGCGGCCGGATAAGTCAAGCGGAAGGTGAAACGCAAAGGACCTTTCTCCAGCACTTCCACCCGTTCGTAAGCCCAGGGGTAGACCAATTCGCCATTGGCTTGGACCAATGCGGTGGTACCGGCTCCCAGGGTGGGACCGACGCTGTAGACGTCCATCCCATTACCATGATCTACGTGATAGGAGATGGCACGGGCCAAACTGTCGGCCTTGGCTCGCAAGCCTTCCTTGCGCCATTGCGAAATCCGGCGGCGAGCTTCAGGCGAAAGCTCCAAGGCATATCGCTCTTCGAGTACGCGACGACTGACACTCTTGGTCAATACATCGTACCCATAGGCTCGTTCGCCGCTTCGTTGCAAGGCCGGACCGTAGGCACGATAAGCTGCTCGCTCGTTCTCCCAAGCGAAGTCGTCTAAACGCTCCGGAAAAGCCCGACCATAGACCAGCGTGTCAACTGGGAGCGGTTGCTTGACAGAGAGAATGCGATAGACTTCTTTCCCTCCGGCCGGAACGGAAACGGGGAAGAGCAGATGTCCGTCGTAAGTCACTTGGGTGGGATATTGTTGTCCGTCACGGCTGACGGCCACGTAATGCTGCCCTTTTTTAGGCAACGGAACTTCGATCAGTTCATCAAGACGATCGACCGAAAGCGAATTGCTTACTTCAACCCGCATCACGGTACGGGCTGAAATAGTCAAGGGAACTATCATCCAAGACAGCATCGCCACTAAAAGTATTCGAGAAATCATTCGTCGGAAAGTATGCTACAGGTTATATTTTGAAGCAGGTTTCATGGTCATCCGCCCCTTGGATTCGGTAGTGAAAACCATTGCCTTCCCTCCCAACCATCCAAGGTAAGAGAACCGCCCGGCCTTCTTGCGGCAGCGGTCGACAAGTGGGGTGCGAAACCAAGAGTAAACACCGTGCCAGGAGGTGGTGTCGCCGGGATGGAGCGTTTTTCGCCCAATCGTTTTGTGATAAGATTTCCCCCAGGAGTGTCCGATAAACACCACGTCGTCGGCGTCAACCAAGTGGCGATTGCCCAATCCGAAGGTGGGGTCGAGCCAGCAGGCCTGATAACCTCGGGCCGAGTGCTCGACAAACGTACAGAAACAGGGGGCTGAGACGTGCGAAAATTCGCTCACACTATCAATCGGAGTCCATTGAGCGTAGGCGCCGCCGGGTGTGAGCATCTCGGTTTCGTCAATAAACATCGACTGCATGCCGTAGTAACGGTCCACCAAAACCGCCTGAGGAGCCACACACCGGTGATGGGCTGTCACTTCAATGCTATTGCCCGAAACGAGGTAGTCTATTCGCTCCACGGCAAACGGAACCGTATCGGCCGGAAGCAGCAGTGTATTCGTTACGCTTACCCTCAGTTGCCGGCAAACGACTGTTCGAGGCCGGTCGGGGGACAATAAAGAGCCATCGGCCCATACCGTTACGCTGTCGGTACGGGCCGATGGTTGTTGATGATTCAAATGGTTTCCGCCGGTCCAACCCGTCTCCAATCCGAATGGACCGATATTGTCGGACTCAGTGCGGTTGACCAAAACTGAATCCAGCATCACCTTACTGAATGTAAACAAATCGTTGGCCATGCACTTGTTGAAGGTGATGCTGACACAACCGACGGTGGGCACCTGTTCTTGGAAGCAAACCTTCCCGTTTCCGGTAGTAACTACTGCCGCGCTGAGCGAGAAAGTAACGAACGATATAGTCAGTAAGGATAGGATTCGGTGAAACATTTTAGAGCGTTATTCTACGACATACCAAGTGTATCCCTTGGCAGGAATCGTAACGGTCAGTTCAGCCTGGTAGTCACGGTCAAGGCGATAGCTCTTCAGTTTGCCCTCTTGTTCACGGATTCGTGCCGACTTGGTCAGTCCGGTGTAATAAAGCGGCAGTTTAATGGTGCGCTTCATTTCGCGGTCAGTCGGGTTGAAGAACATGGCCAAACCCTTTTGCTTCAGTTTCGGATTGACGTGCATGATACCGTCCCAGTCACGTGCATCGGGCTTGCGAAGATGGATGATGTCGCTGTTCAGGATTTCGCGATATTGTTTATACCAATTGATGATTTCCACAACGGCCTTCTTGGTTTCTTCCGTGTCGTAAAGGCGAGGACCGCGGTAACAAGCCTGCACGCCGGCACCGTAGTTCTGGAACATCAAGGTCTTGTATTCATACAAATGCTCGCTGAGCGGCTCTAAGGTGGCAGCTGCTCCTCCGCCATGATATTGTACCAACGGCACGAAACTCCAAAGAGAAGAGGGGATGCGCTCCCAGGTGCAATCGTAGTTGAGTTGGCGGGTATGGATGAGCTGGCGATCACGAGGCAGCGACCAGTTGGATTCGCGGTAACCGATGCCCACCTTGGTGGAACCATTCAAGAAATAGTAATCGGGCACATTGATGTAAATGCCATTCTCGCACATCCAATGGTAAAGGTCGGTTACCTTCTTGAACTGATTCCATTGCGAGTCGTTCAAACCCTTGTGATAGGTGTGAGTGGTAGAGGCACAAGGGTCGCCGGGGTAAGAACCATCATGCTCAAAGCAGGTCATGCCGGTTTTCTCGATAAACGTCTTGATCTTGCTGAAATATTCGTAGCCCCAATCACTGCACAAACAGGGAGAACTGCCAAAGATGGCACCACCGCGTTTGCCCGTTTTGGGATTGATAACATCTACCTCGTCGCTGATCCAACGACTGGCCAATAGAGAATAACAACCCATTTCGATACCCTTTGAATGAGCATAGTCAACGAGAGCCTTGTATTTGGCAATATTCTCTTCCGAAATATCTTCAGCATTGAGTCCCGAACCGAAACTCAAAATAATCATTTCATAACCGCACTCGGCACATTGGTCAACGGCACGATGAACGGTTTCGGGATTGGTCGACGTGAGATGCAAGAAGATAGGATTCTGTGATGTCCAAGGAGCTAAAGTAATTTGCATATGACGGTTGAACAATCCTTTGCGCTCTCTGTCGTAACTGTCGTAAGGCATCTCGAATACACTGAATGAACGGAAGCTACTTCCAGACTCAACCATCTGGTCAGGTCCGTAGTCGGGTGACACCTCCAGGATGCAGCGAGTTTTTTTAGCGTAATTGCGCTGAGAAGTATAGTCGGGGTCTTCCACCCATTTTTCGGTAATATCCGTTTCTTTTTCCGTAAAGGCACCCTTGCAGTTGTAGTCGCTCTCCACATGAATATTGGGCAAAAGGAATGTGGCAGGATCACCGCCGCCGGGAGATTCGGGCTCGGCCATGGCCAGATATTCTAATTGAAAGGAATCAACGGTGATGGGAGCAACCGAAGCATTATTCACTTCAAAGCGTTTGCGAATGACGGGGATGCGGTCGTAAACAGATACATGAAGTTTAACAGTGACGTCAGCCAACTCCTTCTCACCTCGGAGAGAAAATACCACCTCCGTACCGGTGGGCGATTGGGGATTCAGCATCCAACGCTTGCGAGCCCATTTGATGTCTTCTTCGAGGGGACGCACCTCAAAGTCTTCGACCAGGAAAGAACCGGGAACGGTGGTTAACTCTTCGATCCAATCATTTTTAATATATGCTCGTTCGGGTTGGCCGTTGAGACCACCAATCGAATGTACTTTACCATTGATGGAAATGGTACCTTCGCTACTAACGGCTCTTAACAAACTTTCGCCATTCATCCGATTGACAAAATCAATGGTAGCTAAGTTAGGAAAGATACGGAAGGTGCGAGCTACCATTGCATTCGCTACAACAATACTCTTACGGTCAGGTGTAGCGTAGATACCACCCTTTGACTTTTCGGGAGTGATCAACCAATCGAATTCGGTTTTGGAGGATGCCGGTGTGTCATATACCGGTAGCTTCTTAATCTTTTCTTGCAATTGTGCGGCAGTCTTCTCCGACATACGTGGACCTTCATCTGCTGCTTGTAAGTTCATAAAATTCAACAACAGGAGAATCCACATAAATGAGGTTCTTTTCATGATAAACATTATAATAATTGAGGTTGTAATATTCTTATTTTTCTGGAGGAATGGGTATGTCCTTGGTAATATATCGTCGATAATATGAAATCATGATGGTAGTAATAGGTAACGCGATAATCATGCCGATGATACCCAAGATATATCCCCATACTGAAAGAGCCAATAGTATCAAGAAGGGAGGCAGCCCCATCGCACTACCCATGATGCGTGGAGTAAGGACTGTATCTTGTATTATTTGCACCAAAAGGAATACGCAAAGAGCGCAAACTAAAACGAGCCAAAAGTTTTGTCCGGTATCGGCTGCTTTAATCAAAGAAAGCAGAACAACCGGTATCAATCCGAGAGCGTGAAGGTAAGGAACAAAACTCAATACACCGATAAAGATGCCGAGCGGAATAGCCAACGGGAACTGAATCAGTACAAATCCAATGGAAAAAAGGATGCCTACGCAGACCGAAATGATGGCCTGACCACGAAAATAGTTGTTCATGCCCCGTTGTAAGTCGGAAAACAGCGTATGGAAGAACTTCCTATGCTGTTTGGGAATAAGTTGTAGAACTCCTCGAGACAGTTTCTCGTAGTCAATTAAGATGAAAAACAGATAGAGAATAGCTATACACGAAGAAATAAAGGTCAGAAGGAAGTTGGCGGTTTGATAAAGCACATTCCATACCTTTGGTGCCGCCTCCTTAATCACATTGATCACGTTGTCTTGAGTGATAATCCGCTCCAATTTCACCATCTTTGCCTGGCGGTGAATAAAATGCTCCACTTGAGGAGAAATACTGGTGTTGTTAGAACCGTTCTCTAAGAATTTAGTTGCACTTTCCTTGAAATGCTCCACCTCAGCACTGACTTGAGGTATCGTAAAAGCACAGAACGCATACACCAGACCGATAAACAATAATACGGTTGCAAATATGCTTAATATGCGTGAACGTAAATGCAACTTATACTGAAAAAAAGTAACAACGGGATAGATTAAATAAGCTACGAACCATGCAATGAAGAAAGGCGTGAGCACATTATCTAAATAGCGAAGCAAGGCAAATACTCCAATCAAGAGCAAGCACAACAAAATGCCTCGAACAAAAGTATCAAATGTGATTGTCTTATCTAACATATCCGTAGAACTTGCAATTGCGGTTATGGCGCAAAAGTACGAAGAAGTTTTATTTTAGGCTATTTTATCATGCGAAATTTCTAATTCTGAAAGAACTTCATTACTTTTGCAAACCATGTTACACATTGTGCCAACACCTGTAGGTAATTTAGAGGACATCACGTTACGAGCTTTACGTATCCTCAAAGAAGCTGATTTAATATTGGCTGAAGATACGCGTACCACAGGTATTCTGCTTTCACATTTCGATATTAAAAACCGATTATTGTCTTACCACAAATTTAATGAACATGCTGCCGTTTCACGACTTGTGGAGCGTATGCAGGCCGGTGAAGATATGGCCTTGGTAAGCGATGCCGGCACTCCCGGTATCAGTGATCCGGGTTTTTTAATTGCTCGCGAATGTGTAGCACAAGGAGTGGAGGTGGAATGTTTGCCGGGTGCAACGGCATTTGTACCAGCTTTGGTTGGCTCAGGACTGCCCTGTGATAAATTTGTATTTGAAGGATTTCTGCCTCAAAAGAAAGGAAGAACCTCGCGTCTGGCATTTCTTCAAGAAGAAGTACGAACAATGGTATTCTATGAATCCCCCTATCGAATCGTAAAAACTTTAACCCAGTTTGAAGAAGTTTTTGGGGCGGAGCGTCGCGTAGCCGTTTGTCGTGAAATTAGCAAGATCCATGAAGAACATGTGAGAGGAACTTTGGCGGAAGTACGTGCGCATTTTGAAGAACAGACTCCTAAGGGAGAATTTGTCATAGTGGTGGCCGGTAAAGAGTAATAGCAGCAAGATATACATTTAAATATATACAACAATGAAAAAAATGGCAATGGTGGTCGTCTGCATTTTGACGCTGATGGCCTGTGGAAATAAAGCAGAAAAGAAAGACAGCCAGCTTGATGCCTTGCGTGACTCGCTGTCGCAGATTATTAGTCAAAAGGATGCCGAAATCAATGATATGATGTCTACCTTTAACGATATTCAAGAAGGATTTCGCGAAATCAATGAAGCTGAAGGCCGCGTCAATTTAGAACGTACCAATCCAGAAAAAATGTCGAAGAGCGACATCACTGAAACAATGTCCTTTATTCGTCGTACACTGCAGCTCAACCGTGAACGCATCGCACGCTTGCAGCAACAGATGAAAAGCAGTACCTTTAATATTTCCAAGTTAAAAGAAACTGTAGAACAACTGAACCAACAATTGGAGGACAAGACACAACAGATAGCTCAGTTGGAACAAGACTTAAAGGCTAAAGATTTGAAAATTGCCGAACAAGGACAACAGATTTCCACCTTAAACGAACATGTTTCAGATCTGAAAACTGAGAACGACCAAAAAAATAAGATTGTAGCAAACCAGGATAAAGAACTTAATACGGCATGGTACGTTTTTGGTACAAAACGCGAATTGAAAGATCAACGAATTATACAAGACGGCGAAGTGTTGAAGAACAATTCCTTTAACAAAGACTATTTTACGAAGATAGATATCCGCGTAGTTAAATCCATTAAACTATATTCCGGTAGTGCCAAATTACTTACTTCACATCCCGAAGGTAGTTATACGCTTGAAAAAGATGCCCAAAAGCAATATACGCTGCGAATTACAGACCCACAATTATTCTGGAGCGTCAGCAAGTATTTGGTCATCTTAGTAAAATAACTTACCTATTCAGACATTACGCCTCCTTGTATTGCAAGGAGGCGTAATGCTATATAAGAGAAGAGTTATCGATCGCTATTTATCCAAGTCCATTTGTGCCAGAGATATTCCAGTGGTCCTTGTTTGTGTTTGGTTAACCACCATTTGCAGAATCTTACTTGCAGATAGAAAGTGAATAAACCAATCAAAAGGTTCAAAGTGTATCCACAATAGGGAGCTAAGTATAGTCCAAACGGGAAATAGATGAAGGCTCCGATAATGGATTGTGTGATATAGTTGGTAAGACTCATCTTACCGTAATATCGCAGATTGCTTACCGCTTTATTAAACCCAAATCGGTCATTAGAAACTGATTTTTTCCGTGGCACGTCTGTAACTCGTTAATATACAATGCTATTCTAAACTGATTTTCTAATGACCGCCATTAGAAAATTCTAATTATAAATTGCTATATATCTGATAGTTACAAATCACACCACGAAAATCAGTTTCTAATGACCGATTTGGGTTAAATGTCGTGCTCTGATAGAGTATGACAAATGACGAGACCAACACAAGCGTAAACGACAGTTTCTGCCACATGTCAAAAGCCGTTCCAACAGTCTGCTGAATCATGGTTTCATTACCCATGATGAGTTCTTTCCAGGAATGAAGAGGAGCAAATGCAATCGCAGAAACAATAAGTATTTTTATCCACAAATGGAGATTCTTTTCCGACGAAGCAAAGAGTTTCCGTCGGCCGATGTAGAATCCTAACAGAAACAAACCGGCGGTCTGAAAGAAACGTCCGGCACCCACAGCCCACAACAGACTGGCTTTTTGCCCCAATGTGATATTGCCAGCAAAAAAGTCCCCAATGTTTCCGGCTTGAGTATAGGCTGCCACTTCGGCATACATTTCACCGACTTTTAAGTCGGGCAACTGATGGGATGGATTGAGTACACTGGCAATGAAGTGATACCACTCAATCGGCTGAAGCAGGAATACTACTGCAAGAATGAGAATCGCCTTTTCACTCCAATTACGAGTAAGGAATAAGACAATACTCACAACCGCAAAAAGCAGCAGCACATCTCCTGCAGGGAAAAAAGCCGCATTCAGTGTGGCAAAACCGACTAATAGAACCATCCGCCATAGAAAGCGATAACCAAAGTCTTTTCCTCTTATTTTTTGGTTACTGGTTTGGATATAGAAAGTAAAACCAAACAGAAGGGCAAAGATCGCATAAGCTTTTCCTGCGAAAAGAGCGAATGTTCCATTAAAGATTCCCTAGTCGAGTATGTTCAGCCATGAAGGTGACTGAGTAGGGTAAACCGGGAAAATAAAGTGTTCCAGATTATGGACCAAGATAATAGCCATTACGGCAAAACCGCGTAAAGCATCTACTACCTCTATACGAGGATTTTTGTTGATAGTTTGTTCCATGCTTTTTTGAATATTGATTCGTTTTAATTGCTTTCTATAATAAACATTTAGTCCGCAAATCTTACATGATTAAACATAATAGATTTGCGGACTATGTCGTTATTTAAATAAGAATATTGCCAATAGGAAACTATTAGTTTTAATAAACACGTAGTGTTATAAAATACTTTGGAGCTTGCTTTCGAGCTCGCTGGCGGGAATGGCACCTACTACTTTGTCAACAACCTCACCATTTTTGAAGAATAGAATCGTTGGAATGTTGCGAATGCCAAATTGGGTAGACAATTCGACACTATCATCAACATCAACTTTTCCTACGATTACTTGACCGTCGTATTTGTTTGCCAAATCTTCAACAATCGGTGCCATGCGCTTGCAGGGGCCGCACCATTGGGCAAAGAAGTCAATCATCATCGGTTTGTTCAGAGCTTGATACTCTCCAAAATTTTGGTCTGTAATTTCTATATCCATATTTATTCGAATTTGTTATTTACTTTTCTGTCTTCAATGAGTATGCAAAGTAACATCTTTTTTTGTAAGGATGCAAACGGTTTCTCTCTTTCTTTTCAATTTTCCTTGTCGATTATATTTCCTTAATTAATCTGATATTGAATATCCGGTATTCCGTCTAATTCATCAAGCACTTCGATAGAAACATTAATTGAATGTTGGCGTGATTTCATCATGATATTTGATTTGGTGGTTTCATCATAAAATTTAAAATACAATTGTGCCGTTCCCTTGTTTTTTGTCAAGCATTCCACCAAATTAGCACATAAGTTTTCACTCAAGTCAGACATCTTGGCACTAATCGTGATTTTTTTAATGGCCGTATCATTTATGTCAGCCAAAAATTCCACTTTATCCAATTTCATTTCCAGTTGAGAAGGATCCCAACGTCGAGGCTGCACACTTGCTGTAATAAAGAGCGCATTGCCCTCAACGAATAGATTGCGATATTTTGTCCAATCATCTCCAAAAAGTGCCACCTCACCTTGACCGGAATAGTCTTCAAGTTTGGCTATGCCATAGGCCTTATTACGTTTTGAAACGCCCTCGCGCAAATTGGTAACAATGCCACCAAAAGTAATGTTCTGACCGGCAAAAGGAACCAAATCTCCCAACTGTTCCAAATGGGTTGTACAAAGATGTTTGAGTACGACGGCATAGGCATCAAGAGGGTGTGATGAAAGATAGATACCAATCAAATCCCGTTCCTTGTTCAAGCGTTCCAACTGTGTCCACCGGATGCTTTGCATGGGGCGAGTAGGTTTGGTAATCTCGAATGCCTCCATATCGCCAAATAAACTATTGCTGTTTGATTTCTTATCGTACTGGTAGGTTTGTCCGTAACGAAGCAGCGACTCTAAATAAGTCTCGCCTTTTTCATTGATCTCAAAATAGAGTTCACGTGGAATGTCACTGAAACAATCCAAAGCACCGGCCATAATCAAGTTCTCGAATGTGCGTCGATTACAGCAGGTAAGATCGATGCGTTCAAAGAGATTGAATATATTCTTATAGATTCCGTTTTCATCGCGTTCCTTAACAATACATTCGAGGGCGGCAGTACTAACGCCTTTAATAGCACCCAAACCAAAACGGATGTCGTTATGGCGATTTACGCTAAACTTGGTACGACTCTCGTTGATATCAGGACGAAGTGTGTTGATGCCAAGTGTCTTACATTCATCCATCAGTTTGGTTATATCTGAAATATTTGCCAAACTTCGGCTCATCACGGCTGCCATGTATTGGGCTGGGAAGTTAGCTTTAAGAAATGCGGTCTGATAGGCAACCCAAGAATAACAAGTTGCGTGACTCTTATTGAACGCATACGAAGCAAAGGCGCGCCAATCGTTCCAGATCTTTTCAAGAATCTTGGCATCATATCCATTGGCTGTACCTCCGGCAATGAACTTGGGATATAGATGATTCAGCTTGTCAATTTGCTTCTTTCCCATCGCTTTACGTAGTGTGTCGCTCTCTCCTCGGGTGAAGTTGGCAATCAGTCGTGAGAGAAGCATCACTTGCTCCTGATAGACGGTGATTCCGTAAGTTTCCTTCAGATATTTTTCCATACAAGGAAGGTCGTAACTGATGGGTTCCTCTCCTTTCTTACGTTTGATAAAACTAGGAATGTAAGACATAGGTCCGGGACGGTAGAGGGCATTCATGGCTATTAAGTCCTCAAATGTGGTCGGTTGCAATTCGCGCAGATATTTTTGCATACCTGGCGATTCAAATTGGAACGTTCCGATTGTTCTACCATCGCTGTAGAGTTGATATGTGGCAGGGTCGTTAATATTTAGATGATCGACATCAACCTCAATGCCGAGGCTTAAACGAATGTTCTCTACTGCTTCTTTCAATATTGAAAGGGTCTTTAAACCCAAGAAGTCCATCTTGATTAGTCCGGTTTCTTCAATCACAGACCCTTCATATTGGGTGCACATTAACTTTTCACCCGTCTCTTTATCATCAGCCGTGCTAACAGGAACCCAATCGGAGATGGGGTCTCTACAGATAATAATTCCGCAAGCGTGTACTCCGGTATTTCGCACGTTCCCTTCAAGCATAATAGCATATCGAATGGTGTCGTGGAGCAGCGGATCTTTGGAATTCTCGGCTTCCATTAATTCCGGAATGGCTGCAATGGCATTAGGAAGGTTCAGTTTCGGACTTTTCCCATCAGGACCCTCGGGCAATTTATCTGGAATTAGTTTGCACAGACGCTGACTCTCAGGAAGTGGAAGTTTCTGAACGCGGGCCACATCCTTAATGGCTAGTTTCGTAGCCATTGTGCCATAGGTAATGATATGAGCTACCTTCTCTTTTCCATATTTTTGAGTTACCCATTCGAGCACACGACCGCGGCCGTCGTCATCGAAGTCGACATCAATATCCGGGAGACTAATTCGGTCGGGATTAAGAAAACGCTCAAACAGCAAATCATATTTAATGGGGTCAATCTGAGTAATGCCTAAGCAATAAGCTACGGCTGAACCTGCTGCGGAACCACGTCCTGGACCTACTGATACGTCGAGTTCCTTTCGTGCGGCTGCAATATAGTCTTGTACAATTAAGAAATAGCCAGGGAAACCCATTGTCTTCATCACATGTAGCTCGAAGTCGAGACGTTCAGAAACTTCTTCAGGCACAGGGTCGCCATAGCGTTGACGAGCACCGATGTAGGTGAGTTCCTTCAGATAGTCGGCTTCCAACTTAATACGATAAAGTTTCTCGTATCCGCCCAGTTTTTCTATTTTTTTCTGTCCGGTTGTCTCGTCACAAATTACGTTGCCTTTTTCATCACGCGTGAATTCATTAAATAGATCTTGCTCTGAATATTTCTTGCGATATTCCTCTTCAGTTCCAAAACTTTCAGGAATGGCAAAGTTCGGCATAATCGGCGCGTGGTCTATAGAATATTCTTCTACTTGGTTGCAAATGCTACATGTATTTGATAGAGAATCCGGTACGTCGTTGAAGACGGCGTTCATCTCGGCGCGTGTCTTAAACCACTCCTGCTTGGAATAGAGCATACGATTCGGATCGTTAATGTCGCGGTTGGTCGAAAGACAAATCAATCGGTCGTGAGCTTCTGCATTTTCTTCATCCACAAAGTGACAGTCGTTCGTGCATATCAGTTTAACCTGATATTTTTCGGCCAATTTCAAAAGAACGTCGTTTACCTTTTGCTGTAACGGATAAGTCTCTCGATTTGCTTGTTGTGTCGGATTGGTTACTTGATGACGTTGTAACTCCAGATAAAAATTGTCTCCAAAAACGCTTTTGAACCATTGTACGGATTGTTCGGCTTTTTCCAAACGACCGGCAAGGATATGTTGTGGAATTTCTCCACCAAGGCAGGCCGAGGCGACAATAAGACCTTCATGATATTTCTCCAGTTCATCGTGATCAGTACGTGGGCGCATATAAAAACCATCGGTCCACGCTTTCGACACAAGCTTCACCAGATTATGATAACCCTTGCTGTTTTTGGCCAATACAACGAGATGCCAACCGGACTGGTCTTCCTTACCGTTACGGTCGGTAAGATGATGATGAGCTACGTACATCTCACAACCCAAAATGGGTTTAAAGGCTAAGGTTCGTTGGGCTTTTTCGATGCCTTTTTTACAGGCTTCAAGCCATTCTTCCGGAGTCTTTCCCACGTCATCTTTTTCATCCTTATTCTTCGGGTCAGGCCGGTAGTTACCGGCCTCAATAAGTTCTTGGCGTGCCTGCCATTTTTTCAAATCATCTTTGGCACCTCCTTTTTTCTTGCGCACGTAGTTGAAGAATTCTTTAATACCCATCATGTTTCCATGATCGGTTATTGCCATACCCCTCATGCCGTCTTTTAGGGCTTTATCGACCAAACGGGGCACACTACTTTGTCCATCTAAGATGGAATATTGTGTATGAACGTGTAAGTGAACGAAGTCTTGCATATAGTATTGTTTGCTCTACAAAGTTATCATAAAAATACGAGACGAACCTGCTTCGCACTCTTCAACTTGAGTTCGTTAAAAACCGAACTTAGTTGGTAGCAGGAAGAGTTACCGGGAAGAGAGGGTGAGGTGTATGCTGTTGATGAATAACTTCTTTCATGCGTTTTACCACTTCTGGATATTGGTCGGCTACGTCGTGATCTTCATGAAGGTCGTTTGCTAAATGATAGAGGAAAGGACGTCCTTTTTTTACGACCATTTTCCAGTCGCCCATCCGCACGCCGATTTGATTCGTCTCGTTGAACTCCCAATAAAGAAATTCGTGTTGCTGCTGGCCAGGAAGTCCCAACAAGGTAGGAGCAATTGACAAACCATCGAAGTAATCGACATCTTTTTTGCGATTGGAATATTTGTGTACATAGTTTTTTACACCGATTAAGTCACAGAAGGTCGGCATCAAATCATAGAAAGCGCACAAATGGTCACTAACACTGCCTGCCTGAATCTTTCCTGGCCACCGCACAATAAAAGGCACTCTGATTCCCCCTTCATAACACTGACGTTTGAGTCCACGTAATTTGCCATCACGTCCAAAGAAAGTAGGATCAGCTCCTCCTTCTTCGTGTGGACCGTTGTCACTGGTAAATATCACAATCGTATTTTCGTCCAATCCTTTCTGACGCAACAGTTCCATTATTTCACCCACATAGCAGTCCAGACGGCTGATCATGGCTGCAAATTGTGCATGGGTATGGTCTGATGGATTGTAACGCGAACCCTCTTGACCGCCCCATGTTTTGTCTGTAAAGAATTTTCTACGATAACGTTCCATTAAGGAGTCATCAGGCTGGGCTAATTCTGCATGGGGCAAGGTATAAGTCAGCATGCCAAAGAATGGCTGTTTCCCATCTTGTTGGCTAATCCATTTCAAGGCCTCCGAATGAATCAAATCAGCCGAATATTGTGTTCTCTTGAAGTAATCTTTTCCAAATATGGGGTATCTTACATTCTCCTGCAACACTTCACGCTTTACACATGTGTCACCTAATGCCCTACTGTAACGATTCAGGAAGTTGGGATAGTAAAGATGAGCCTGAAATTGGCAGATATATCCATAGAATTCATCTACACCTCTCTTGTCGGGTGTCGAAACAGAACCTTCGTACCCTCCTGCCCATTTTCCAAAAACTGCCGTAGTATATCCATTGTCTTTCATGATTTCTGTTACGGTCACATGCTCGGCATCGAGCGGATGTTGTCCGGTTATCGAATATTCGCGGTTAATTCCGTAAGTCACCATGGGTTTACCCGGCCAATATTCCCGGTTACCGCGCACTTCGCAATGTCCTGTGTGTTGTCCTGTCATCATAGAAGCACGCGAAGGAGCACTTACGGGACTTCCTGCGTAGGCTTGCGTAAAGCGCATTCCTTCATGGGCTAATCTGTCAATATGTGGCGTCTGAATGTATGGCTGACCATAACATCCCAAATCGCCGTATCCCATGTCATCGCACATGATGTATAGGATGTTAGGGCGGCCATTCGCATTGCGTGCCTGCACCGTTCCAACCGAAAGAGTCAGGCCCCCTAACAAAATAGAAAGAGAATGATTCATCGTATTTTCTTGGATTATTGTGGATTATTTATATCACCCATCAGGATGTAATGGGCGTTGCTTACCAGCAGATAATCCTTTTTATGTTCTTCAGGGGGAAGCTCTTCGTATGGCTTCAAATCGGCATGAACAAACTGTTCTTTGTCCGTTTGCTCTCCCGGAATATATCCCATTAACAATTGTGATACATTCCAACGGCGATGCTCCGACTCGCATAAACCTTCCAAATCTTTCGTATCATAACAACGCATTCTTAAAGGTGTTGCATTGGCACAATAAATACTGGAATACTTATCCGTTTCTGAGAGTCCGTACCATTCGCGATCCAAATCGGTGGAGTGTTGATCCACATAAGCCGTATAATACAGATGATTCACTCGCTGTCCCATCGTGATGCGATTCCGATAGAGAGGGTCAGTGATGTCGCCAACCGTTCCAAGTATTTTTATCTGGCCATACATGTTCGTTTCAGCGGCACATCTCAGCAACTCCTCAGAATTGTCTATCCAAACAGCAATGCCACTTGCTTTCTGATATACAATCCGAGGTAAATGGAGGGCGATGGTCGTGGCACAATCATCACTCTCATTGCAAATAATAATGGAAGTGGCATCCCTCATTACATCATCTTCTAATAAGGCACGCACCCAGGGCTCTTCAGTCGAGCCATTGACAAACTGCCAATCAATGTCAGATAACAATCGCTTGCATTCATTTTCTTGCCTGCCGTTCTCTTCCACCACAGCCCAGCGAGAATGTTCATACAATGCAGGACGTGCGGCCATCAGCTTACGTCCCCATTTCAGAGCGTCCGGATCAATCACCGTCAGTTGTGTATGCCCGTTCGGGTAATGACACACATGAGCAACTGTATAAGCAACGGCTTGTGCTCTGACACCCGTACCGATAATTACCACGTGAGCCTGTTTGTCTGATTCTTTTCTCAAGGCAGGCAAGAAGTCTGTCCCCACTAACAATTGTTCGGCCAAGTATTCGTAGTCGTTTACGATATTTATACGTTGGTAGCCACTTGTTTCTGATTTTCGACTGTATTGAAGTACTTCGGTAGTTTCAAAACT
This sequence comes from uncultured Prevotellaceae bacterium, assembly GCA_945827465.1. Classification (GTDB taxonomy): domain Bacteria; phylum Bacteroidota; class Bacteroidia; order Bacteroidales; family Bacteroidaceae; genus UBA6382. The sequence continues at coordinate 2,099 of CALZOH010000006.1, read as the reverse complement.
CTTTACACACAGATGGCACAGCGGTTCACTACCTTTTAGTAGACATCTTTCTTTGATCCATCTTAAAGCCTGCAGGCTTTTTGTGTCGCTCCCTTCTTCTTCGTCATTTCCAATGATAAAGATTTCAGAAGTTTTTTCGGGCTTGGCGCCTGCTAAATCAGCCCATACATCGCGCCTACCGGAATAATATATATAGGATCCTTCTACCTTGGGTTTTTGGGGAGCCATTACTACCACCATGCGAGGGTCATCGCGAAGAGCTTCCAATATTTTGCGAAGTTGATAGCCGGCTCCCAATATCAAAATGTGGTTATGTAAGCTATAACGCCGTCTTCCGCTCCTCATATCCTCACTGATATTCTCAAAAACATTGGTGAAAGAGCTCACCAGAAGAGCAGATAACAGGAATATGCTCATTAAGGCAATTAGCAAACGAAACCAATCATGAGGACCAGCCCCTTGAAAACAGCCGGGATCGAGCAATATAGCTACTACGTCCTGCCAACTGAGTTGTCCGTCGGCAAACACATATTTGGCTATTAGCAGGCTGACGGATAAAAAGCATAGTACTGCTACCAGCAGCACTATCAGTTGCCGTCCGTGTCCTTCTGCTAACAATTTGTCAAAACGTCTTTTTATCATTGGGGACAGATATATTAGGGTAGATCAGACTACTCACAATAGCAAAGCAAAAACTCAGTCATCCTCTTTTTAAAAGATGGTTGAGCTATTTGTGGCCGAAGTGTTATTTGTTGTGATAAGCTTCGAGCGCTTTTTCAACCGATCCGTGGAGCAGTAATAGAGTTTTGGCCTGACCGTAGTCGAGTCCAAGTTCTTCAACCAGCATGCGGGTACCGCGGTCAACCAACTTTTTGTTGGTGAGTTGCATGTTGACCATCTTGTTGCCTTTTACTCTGCCGAGTTTTATCATGATGCTGGTAGAAATCATGTTGAGTATCATTTTCTGTGCGGTTCCGGACTTCATTCGGCTGCTTCCTGTGACAAACTCGGGACCTACTACCACTTCAATGGCAACATCGGCTTCGGCTGACATGGGTGCTCCAGGATTGGACGTGATGCAACCTGTGAGGATGCCGCGTTCACGAGCTTCTTTTAATGCACCGATGACGTAGGGTGTAGTGCCGCTGGCTGCAATGCCAATGACGCTGTCTTTTTCATTAATGTGATGATTGACTAATTCATCCCATCCTCTTTGTGGGTCATCTTCAGCTTTCTCAACAGGATTGCGGAGTGCGGTGTCGCCACCGGCAATGAGTCCTACTATAACGGTGGGCGGCATGCCGAAGGTGGGCGGAATTTCAGAGGCATCGAGCACTCCGAGGCGTCCGCTGGTGCCAGCGCCTAAATAGAATAAACGTCCGCCGCGCTGAATCCGTGGGATAATGAGACTGACAAGGCGTTCAATTTGGGGAATAACTTTTTCAACGGCCAATGCAACTTTTTGGTCTTCGGTGTTGATGTCTTTTAATAATTGGGCTACTGATTGGTTTTCCAAATCATTGTAGAGTGACGGTTGCTCCGTGATTTTTTCAAACATAATGATTTTGTTTTTAATTGTTAGGTCTGCAAATTTACTAATTCATGATTTTTTATCCAATATTAAATGCTCTTTTTCCAATTGTGCCCTTGATAAAAATCAGAAATGAGGAATTTGTTATCAATTCAGGATAGTTAATCTTCCGAAGTGCTTACAGCGATGAAAACTTCTTTCGAGGGAAATAGGCTTCCATTTGCTAAGGCATATTCAAAGAGTCCTTATAATAGAATGATTTCTATTCAGACAATATGGTTCTGTATCATAATAATGAGGTATGGAACCTTTGCATAGAGGTTTTGCGTATGGAACAATCGGTCTTTGAACGTTTGCATGACGGTTTTACGTCGTGTGCAAAAGGGCATTGAACATTTGCATGACGGTTTTGCGTCATGAACAAAAGGGCCTTGAACGTTTGCATGACGGTTTTGCGTCACGAACAAAAGGGCCTTGAACGATGTAAAAATGGTCTTGTACAGTGAACAATTTGGGTAGTGTAAGTTGAACTGTGTCAAGACCATTTCCTTTATTATATTAACCTCAG
>CALZOH010000005.1 GCA_945827465.1 uncultured Prevotellaceae bacterium | reverse complement strand
CGACCCCCTGATTAACAGTCAGGTGCTCTAACCAACTGAGCTATTGAAGCAAGATATTTTGTTCTTATTTGTGGCGCTTCAAGATGGGCTTGAACCAACGACCCCCTGATTAACAGTCAGGTGCTCTAACCAACTGAGCTATTGAAGCAGTTATGCAAAGACTTTATTTCTGTTTTGCGGTGCAAAAGTAATGATATTTTTGAAAATAGCCATATCTTTGCAGAGAAAAATGAGAAAATCATGCAGAAAATATTGGGAATCGGTAATAGCTTGGTAGATATTTTGGCCAAAGTGAGCCAAGATGTGGTTCTGAATGAGATGAATTTGCCAAAAGGCTCCATGCAGTTGATAGATTCAGGCGAGTTAGCCATCATCAGCCAGCGTATGCGTCATTTTGAACATACTCGCGCCAGTGGTGGTTCGGCTGCCAATACGATGAAAGCGCTTTCGCATGTAGGTGTCGAAGCCGGATTCATCGGAAAGATTGCGTCTGACGAGTTTGGCATGTTCTTTAACACCGAGATTGAGAATGCCGGCATTCATTCGTCGCTCATTCGCAAATCTTCCGGATCTACAGGAATTGCGTCTACCTTTATTACTCCTGACGGGCAGCGGACGTTTGCCACTTACTTGGGCGTTTCGGCAGAGTTGTCGGAAGAAGATATTACTCCGGAATTGTTGTCGGGATATGAAATATTATATGTAGAGGGCTATTTGGTGCAAAATCATCGGATGATTGAGCATACCATGGAATTAGCCAAGAGACTGAAGATGACGATTTGCCTGGATTTGGCCAGTTATAATATTGTGGAGAATGACCGTGAGTTCTTCCATACGTTGTTAGCGCGTTATGTCGATATCGTATTTGCCAATGAAGAAGAAGGACGTGCTTTTACTGGAAAAGGTCCGGATAAAGCTGCACAGGAATTGAGTCGTCTCTGTCATATTGCCATTGTAAAAAAAGGTGCTCAAGGTGCCTGCGTGGCTTCGGGTAATGAATGGCAGGCTGTACCGGCTGAGAAGGTGGACAAAGTGCTCGATACGACCGGAGCCGGTGATTATTTTTCGGCAGGTTTTCTTTATGGATACGTTCACAATATGTCATTGAAGGACAGCATTCGGGTGGGCGGCATTTTGTCAGGAGAAATCATTCGCGTGATAGGTACCACTTTGCATACGGCTGATTGGCAGCGAATACTCGAAAGGATTTCCGCTCTTCAGAATAACTGATTCCGTGGGAGGATATGAATAACGAACCGATGATATTTGTTTAAGATGAAAATGCGTAATCTTCTACTCTTGATTTTCTTTTCAGTGATGGCTGCTTTGCCGGCTCAAAAGAATCACAACTTTGAGGTTTCAAAAAATCTTGAGATATTCAACGCGGTTTACAAGACTCTTGATCTTTATTATGTAGATACTTTGCAAGCCAACAAACAGATAGTTGACGCTATCAATTATTTGTTGGACGGTTTAGATCCCTACACAGAGTATTATCCGGAACAAGATACTCGTGATCTGGAAACAATGACCACGGGCAAATATGCCGGTATCGGTGCGTTGATACGTTATAGCAGCGTAAAGAAGCGTTGTGTGATTAATGAGCCCTATGAAGGACAGCCTGCTGCTAAAGCAGGTGTTATGTCGGGTGATGTGATTTTGAGTATTGATGGCGAGCCTGTAAAGGTAAAGGGGGATGAGCCGGTCAACGATTACACCTCGAGTGTGAGCAATCGTTTGCGTGGTGACCCTGATACGGAGATTATATTGGTTGTAGATCGTCCCGGTGAGGGTGAGCGCACATTCCGATTCAAACGTGAAGCAATCCAATTGCCGGCGATTCCTTATTATGGAATGGTGACCGACAGCATTGGTTACATCTTCTTGAATACTTTTACGCGCGATTGCTACCAAGATGTGGAGCAAGCACTCAAAGAACTGAAGGGAAAAGGAGCACAATCGCTCATTTTAGACTTGCGTAACAATGGTGGCGGCCTGGCCATTGAAGCCGTTCGTATTGTGAACCTATTTGTTCCGAAGGACAAACTCATATTGAAGATGAAGGGAAAGACTCCTTCAGCCAATTCCTCTTATACAACCCGTCGTGAACCGTTGGATTTAAAAATACCGCTTGTCGTATTGGTAAATGCTACTTCGGCGTCGGCATCTGAAATTACGTGTGGAGCCTTACAGGATTTAGACCGTGCTGTTGTAATGGGTGAACGAACCTATGGAAAAGGACTTGTTCAGCAACCGCGCGAATTGCCTTATGGAGGATTGCTGAAATTGACCACCAGTCATTATTATATACCCTCCGGCCGTTGTATTCAGGCCCTCGACTATAGTCATCGAGGGCAAAATGGAGAAGTTTATCGTACTCCCGACAGCTTAACGCATGTATTTAAAACGGCAAACGGACGTGAAGTTCGCGACGGAGGAGGAATCACCCCCGATATAACCGTGGAAACTGATAGTTTGCCCAATCTGATATCTTATTTGCGAGTGAGCGAGCAGTTGTTAGACTATTTAACGGCTTATCGTATCGCTCATCCAACGATTGGTCCTGCTGCTACTTTCAGTATATCTGATGAGGATTATGAAATCTTTAAGGATTCTATTATCAAGAGCGGTTTCACGTATGACCGTCAAACATACAAGGCGCTGCAGGAGTTGAAAAAGATTGCCCGTTTTGAGGGATATGACAAGACGGCATCGGCCGAGATTGAGGCGCTTGAAAAAAAGTTGCAGCACAATTTAGCCGGTGATTTAGATACGTGGAAGAAGCCCATCAAGGAGTTGCTGAATGCAGAATTGTGTTTGCGTTATTATTATAATAAAGGAATGATGGAAAATTCGATGCGCTCCGATCGTGTGTTGCATCAAGCGATACAACTCTTACGACATCCGAATGAGTACAATCGTTTGTTAAAACCATAGCAATGTCTAATATGCTCATAAAATAAAAGTGCGGGGAAATCAAGTCTGTTTCTCCGCACTTTCTGTTAAAGGTATGTAAGCAATATCCTGTTCAGTGAATCTGATAGGGCGTAAGTCGATATCTATCCGAACGAAATGATATTTGAACTAATTTCTGAAGTGTCGTTAACTACCTCTTTAGTTACTTCTATCTCCTTACTCTTGTCTTTGATGGCTTTTAGGGTATCTGCATCTCGTTTATAGGTGGGTGATGCTTCTACCATAGAGATAATATTGTCGTCATCGATGGTAGCCTGTTGGAAAGTATAGATTCTGAAATGACGCTTCTTTTTGGTTTTATCAGTTGTCGGATAGAATCCTTCACGCCGACCTTCTTTCTTGATGCGTTCTTCTTCATCCATAACTTTTTGGTTGAGACGCTCAGCTCCTTCTACATCCGAAATGACATCGAAGAGGCCAAATCCGGTAGCCAGAATGGTGATTTTTATCTTCTTACCCAAGGTGGAGTCGGTACCTAAACCCAACTTCGTTTCTACATCAGGGTCAAACTTGCTCATGAAGTCGTGTACCTCATTCATTTCTTCCATCATGAAGTTCTCTTCTTCGCAGAACGTGATGTTGATCAAGAGCTTCTTTGATTTGAAGACGTCGTTATGGTTGAGCAACGGGGAGTTGAGAGCTTCTTCAATGGCTTTGCTTACGCGACCTTCACCTTCGGCGTAGGCTGTACTCATAATGGCAACGCCACCATCTTTTAATACAGCTTTCACGTCGTTAAAGTCCACGTTCATGATGCCCCAATAGGTAATGATTTCGGCAATGCTCTTAGCTGCAGTACATAAGATTCCGTCAGCTTTGGCGAAAGCATCAAACATGGTGAGGCTGGTATAGATTTCTCTCAGACGTTCATTGTTGATGACCAAAAGTGCATCAACATGTTTCTTCATCTCGTCTAAACCATCCAAAGCCTTATCGATTTTCTTATTGCCTTCCGAAAGGAAAGGAATAGTCACAATGCCAACCGTCAGGATGTCCATTGATTTGGCTTCACGTGCAATGATGGGCGCAACACCTGTTCCGGTTCCGCCACCCATTCCTGCTGTGATGAAAACCATTTTTGTTCCATCTTTAAGCATACGTTGGATATCCTCAATATTCTCTTCTGCAATCTTACGAGCATATTCGGGATGTCCTCCAGCACCGAGACCTTCTCCAAGTTGTAACTTATCGGGTACTTTGCAGCGTTCAAGTGCTTGGCGGTCGGTGTTGCATACTACGAAAGAGACGTCGTGAATACCTTCATAGTACATGTGGTCTACGGCATTACCGCCACCACCTCCTACACCAATCACTTTTATAATTGGTGTATTCTTCTTTGGGATGTTAAAGCCCAATACTTGATTGTCTTCGTCCATAATTTCTGTTTTATGTTATGATGGATGAATAGTTTAAGCTAATAACCGTTTTACAGCGTCTGCGATTGCTTTTCCGTCGGCTTTTCCTGCCAGCTTTTTAGAGGCAGTACCCATCACCTTACCCATTTCCTTGATGGAGGTTGCTCCGGTTTCGGCGATAATGGCTTTCAACTCGGCTTCTAATTCTTCTGCAGAAAGTTGTTTGGGCAGATAGCCTTCAATGACGGCGGCTTGGGCAGCCTCTTCAGCAGCTAAGTCTTCACGCCCTTTGGCTTTGTAGAGGGCTTCAGCGTCTCGTCCTTGCTTAGAGAGCTTAGTAATGATTTTGAGAGCCGCCTCATCGCTTAGTTCGTCATTGGCTCCGGGAGCGGTCTTGGCTTCAATGAAATATTTCTTGATATTGCGCAATGCCTCAAGGCGAATCTTATCCTTTGCTTTCATTGCTGCTATGATGTCTTTGCTAACTTGATCGAATAATGACATATCTTTTTGTTTTAGTCGTTTTGTTATTTATTTGTTGTGGAGGTTATCTTTGAATGTTCTCGCTTATTCTTCTCCTACAATTTTGTCAGAGAAATTCTTGAGTTTGGCAACTGCATTCTTAAACAAGGATTTCTTGGGTTTTTTCTCCTTAACCTCTTTCTTTTCTTCCTCTTGCGTTACTGGAGGAGTGGGCTCTACTTGTTGTGCGGGGCTTTCTTCCGTTGGTTCAAAGATGTTGGCAGCAGGAGTTTTCTCTTGATATTGGCTGCTGGTGCATATTTGCGTTCCTTTAGCTAATAAGCAAATGACGCTAAGCAATTGTCCGTCGTTGTTCTTGATGTTTTTAGCAAGGTGAACAACTTGTCGGGGACTTTTTACGATGCGAACTTTGTCGAAACCGACAACTTCGGTGAAAGCTTTGCTGATATTTTTCAGGTTAGCGCCGCAACCCGTTAGCCAAGCGCCTGCCATCAACGATTCACGTCCAAATTTAGAAGTCTCAATCTGGTATTTTACATTTTGTAGAATCTCTTCACAGCGCGCCTGGATAATCTCAGTGAGTTGAGCTTTGGTGATAATCGTGTTGTCAGGCAGTTTATATACGGTAGCATTTCCTTGCTCATCGGTCAATTCGGTGGCTACGCATCCGTGAGTGAGTTTCAACTCTTCGGCATCGCTTTCTTCCAGTTGGCAACTCATGATGTCTTTAGTGATATTGGCACTTCCCAAAGGAATGACACTTAAAAATCTCAGAAGATTTGCTTTGTAAACTGATACAGTTGTTGTATCGGCTCCAAAATCTACTAAAACGCAGCCGGAACGTTTTTCGGTATCTGATAAAATTTCGTCAGCTATTACCAGCGGAATTAGTTTGTCTTCTACGATATGGATACCAACATTGTTGAAACAAGCGTCAATGTTGGAACGCAACGAACTATGGGCCATAATATTGAGATATCGACCTTCAATGTTATTGCTCAAGACACCGACGGGATCGATTTGCTTTTGAGAACCCACACCAAACTCCTGTGGAATTACTTCCAGAATATCAAAATCACCTGAATGGGTGTCGAGATTCTCTTTCATCAAGTCATCGACAATTTCTTTTGAAATGGGTAACTCTGCATCGAAGCGTTTCAAGATTGAATTGTGCTCCGAATGCAGGCTCTTTCCTCCGTAGCCCACGTAAACTTGTGTGATGGTACGTTTCAATTGTTCTTCCAAGCGCTTGATGATGGATTTGATGCATTGAGTCGATTTATCCAGATTGTAAATCTTACCTTTCCGGATAAACATTGATGACGGCTCTTGCACTACCGCTTCAATCTGGATACTTCCGTCGGGAAGTTTCTTGCCTCCTACACCCGTAATCTTGGATGATCCGAGTTCAATCGCGATAATAAATAAATCTTCTGTTGCCATATTCGGTTCTATTCTTTTTTCGTACAAACTATCTGATTCTCAAACTCCATGTTGATTGTACTGTATTTGTTCCAGCCTACTTCGTTCAAGACTTCTTGATAAAAATATTTAAGATGTTGCAGTTTCTTTTCTGTATTGAGAGGTACCCCCAATTTGACAATGTGGTTGCCTACACGCGGAATCAGTTCAATCGAACCATCTTTTTGAACATTGAGTTGAACGATTTGACTATTCCAAAACTCATCGTTTTGCAAAATACGTCCGATGGGAGCCAAGTATTTTTTAGCATACCTTGTGGTAATAGCTCCTGTTGCCACTACTACATCAGCCGGTAATTTGATGTGCGAGATAGCATTCCCTTTTCCATCGATGTAATAGTTCTGTCCATTGATACTGATGATGCGCATGATGGGCAGCCGTTGGCTGACTTTGATATGAAATACATTGTCGGCCGTTTTGTAACACTGTGCATCTAAAATGAATTGATGACTTTCTAATGCTTCTTCAATCTTACCCGACTGAATGTTGTTCATGGGGATTCCTTGCGGGTAAAGTCCTTTCTTAACCAGCAGCTTTTCTAATTCGTTTACGGTGATAAAGGCTGCATGGTTGCTGTCGGTTACTTCGATAACAACGCGTTTGCAGGCTTCTGTGTTCTCTGCTTTCCGGAATTTGGTGATTGCCAGAACAAGATAGGCCAGAAGTCCAATGCCGATGATTAGTTTCAGAAAGGCTTTCATGAGGTAATTATGCTCTGGGTGTTAAAAGGGTTGTTAATTCAGGTACATAGTCGTCTAAATCGCCTGCTCCCAAAATGATGAGCACATCGAAGGAATGTTCAGCGACAAATCGTGGTACATCATTCTTATGAACTAAATGCCGTTCGATACCCGGGCGCAGATGACGATATATAATTTCACTCGTAATGCCTTCTATGGGCAGTTCACGGGCTGGATAGATATCTGTCAGCACTACCTCGTCGAGTAGGGAGAGGCTATCGGCAAATTCATGATAGAAATCGCGTGTGCGAGTGTATAGATGCGGCTGGAAAATGGCTGTCAGTTTGCGTCCGTTGAATACTTCGCGCAGTGAAAGAATGCAATTCTTGATTTCCATGGGATGATGAGCGTAATCACTGAGGAAAACCAACTTGTCGGTCTTTATCTTGAAGTCAAAACGGCGTTCCACACCTTCAAAAGAAGCCATTCCACGTTTGATTTCGTCGGCTGTAGCTCCTGCAATTTGTGCAAGAGCCATGGCAGCAATACCATTTTCAATATTGATACTTACCGGCACTCCAAGTTGGATGTCACGAATGTTTTCAAAGGGTGAAATCAGGTCAAATAGAATCTCCCCATTGCCTATTCTGACGTTCTCGGCATGGAAATCACCTTCATCACGACTGTAAGTAAGCATCTTTACTCCTTCTTTGATGCGAGGTTGCATGGCCAGATTGGTGTGAATCACCAAATAACCATCGTTTTGGATAAGGGAGGAGTATTTGCTGAAACTTTCCAGATATGCTTCTGCTGTGTGGTAAATATCTAAATGGTCGGCGTCGGTGGCCGTGATGACACTGGCGTAAGGTGTGAGCCAATGGAAGGAACGATCAAATTCATCGGCCTCAATGACCACATAAGGACTGTCGGAACTATGCAGGTAATTTGTGCCGTAGTTTTTTGAGATGCCTCCCAAGAAGGCATTACATCTCACATGGCTCTGATGGAGCAAATGAGCCACCATGGTCGATGTGGTGGTCTTTCCGTGAGTGCCTGCTACGCAGAGTCCTTTGAATGAATGGGTCAGAATACCCAATACCTCGGCCCGTTTTTTTAATTCAAAACCATTTTGCTTGAAATACATCAACTCTTGATGGTCTTCGGGAATGGCCGGAGTATATACAACCAGCGTGTGGGTCGCATTTCTGAACGTTTCAGGAATAATATTCGGATTGTCTTCAAAGTGTATCTGTGCACCTTCTGTTATCAGCGCCTGGGTGAGCGGTGTAGAGGTACGGTCATAGCCTCCTGTCGGAATGCCATTCTGCAAAAAATAGCGAATGAGGGCACTCATTCCTATGCCACCAGCTCCTATGAAGTAAACAGCTTTGATATCTTCGTATTTCATGATGGATGATTGATTTGAAAGGAAATCTGTCGCTGGGGCAGACTATCTGGTGGTTCTTTTAGATGCTATTTTGATGATTTCTTCTGCGATGGTTTTGGCTGCATTCGGATGTGCCATTGTAAGAATGTTTCGACTGAGCGTTACCAACTGTTCCGGCTCGTTGGCAGTGCTTACGGCTTTTGGTATCAGGGCCATTCTTGCATCGGTATCTTTGATATAGATGGCTGCATTCTTTTCAGTCAAAGCTAAAGCGTTCTTTGTTTGGTGGTCTTCAGCCACGTTGGGCGAAGGAACCAGGATGCAGGGCTTACCCAGAAGGCATAACTCGCTGATGGAACTGGCTCCTGCTCTTGATATCACCAAGTCTGCAGCTTTATAAGCTTTTGCCATATCAGAAATAAAGTCGCTTACATAGATATTGTCGGGCTTCTCGCGCTTGTCCAGTTCTATTTGAATCTGTTCGCTATAGAAACTTCCGGTTTGCCAAATGAATTGCACGTTGGATTGTCTGATCAAACTGAGATGTGACAAGACGCTTTCGTTGATGGTACGTGCTCCCAGGCTACCGCCAATGATCAGAATGGTCTTCTTGGAAGGGTCAAGTCCGAAACTCTTGATGGCTACTTCTCTCGACACATTAATCGACAACAGTTCTTGTCTTACCGGATTGCCTGTGATCATTATCTTTGAGGCCGGGAAGAAGCGTTCCATGTGCTCATAAGCTACACATATTTTCTGGGCTTTTCTGGCCAAAAGCTTATTGGTAATTCCGGCGTAGCTGTTTTGTTCTTGCAAAACGATGGGGATACCTTGTGCTTCGCAGGCACTGAGTGTAGGACCACTGGCATAACCTCCTACGCCGACGGCAATGTGAGGTCGGAACTCTTTAATGATTTGTTTGGCCTTGGCACGACTTTGTGCAGCCTTGAAAAGCACCTTAATGTTTTTCAATAGGTTCTTCCTATCGAAGCCTGAAACTGGCAGACCCTTTATCTCGTAACCGGCAGCGGGTACACGTTTCATTTCCATACGTCCTTCAGCTCCTACAAAGAGAATTTTTATATTCGGTTTGATGGCTTTTAAGGCATTTGCTATGGAAATGGCGGGAAAAATGTGTCCTCCGGTTCCGCCACCGCTGATGATGACTTTAAGTTCTTCTTCCATACTGATGTTCGCAGTTTTTGTATTGCGCAAAAATAGCAATAAAATCTCGTTTATTCAGTTTGATTTCCTGATTTCTCGTCAGAGATGGCACTTTTTTTGTGGGGAATATCTGCCGACCTCGTTTGAGGGGATAGAATGCTGTGTTCTCTGTCAGAATAAGGGCACTTCTTATCGAAAAATTCCCCATGAAGCCCTTCTTGTTTCTAAGTGGCGTCATGGGGAATTAGGGGCCCTCCTCCTTTTTGTGGGGGAGGGCTATGCTGCAACGATTATTGGCAGACTTTTTCGAGGCGCTTCATGATAGCAAACATGAAGAGGGCTGACAGGAGGCAAAGAACGATGAAAACAGTCCATACCATCCATAACGGTAGTCCGCCCCACAAGAAACCGCCTACACTAACCAGTAAATTTCCGAGAGCAGTCGCTACAAACCATCCACCCATCATCATTCCCTTGTATTTGGGAGGTGCTACTTTGGATACGAAGGATATTCCCATCGGCGAAAGCAGCAGTTCGGCAAAGGTGAGTACCAGATAGGTTGAAATCAACCAATTTTCTGAAACAAGTGTGGCGTTTTCGCCGGCTGCGGCTTGATCGTTAGGCGACAACAAACCGATAGAACCGAGCACCATGACTCCAAAACCAATGGCAGCAACCAGCATACCATAAGCGATTTTTCTGGGTGGTGAGGGTTCTTTACCTCTGCGTGCCAAGGAACCGAAGATAGCCAGGCTTACGGGAGTTAATGCAACCACGTAGAAGGGGTTAAACTGCTGGAAAATGGGTGCCGTGATGTCTGCAGGGCCCGATATTTGAGAGTATTTCCAATAAAGGAAGGCAATACATGCTACCAGTACGCCGCCTGCAATTGACTTGCCTTTACTGGTCTTGCTCTGTACAAGTGAGAAGAGTGCATAAACGGTGATAATGACGGCTACCAAATTGAATACGTCGAAGGCCATGCAACTAAGTCCTTCTACGCTCTTAACGGTAAATTCGTCGGCAAAATAAGTAAGCGTTAATCCGTTCTGATGGAATGCCATCCAGAAGAAAATCACTACTGCAAAAACAAGACAAAGTGCCACGATGCGAGCTTTGGTATCTTGAGGAGATAATTCTTCTGCGCTGCCGGTTGCTTTTCCTGTCGATCCGTTTTGTTTTCCTCCCAAAACGTGGCGGAAGGTCGGGCGGGAAAGATAATAGATGGCAATGGACAGAATCAGTGATGCACAGGCTACGGCAAAGGCAAAATGATAAGAATCATTGACTGAAATGCCCAAATCGGTCTGTGCCCATTCCATGATCTTCACTGCTGCGGTCGGTGCAAACAGTGCGCCGATGTTGATAGCCATGTAAAAGATGGAAAAACCTGAGTCGCGCTTGTCGGCATAACGAGGTTCATTATAAAGATCGCCTACCATTACCTGAAGATTGCCTTTAAAAAGTCCGGTGCCGGCACTGATTAAAAGGAGAGAGAGTGCCATTACGATTAAGGCTACTGTATTTCCGCCCAAAGGAACAGAAAGCAGCAAATATCCCAAGAACATAATGGCGATACCAATTGTTACCATTTTGCCAAAGCCAAACTTGTCGGCCATCATTCCGCCTACCAAGGGCAGGAAATATACTAACATCAAAAAACTACTGTAGATTGCACCGGCAGCACCTGCGCTCAATCCGAAATTAGCCCTTAGAAACAGGGCAAATACGGCCAGCATCGTGTAATATCCGAAACGCTCGCCGGTGTTGGCTAAAGCCAACGCAAAAAGTCCTTTAGGTTGTCCTTCAAACATAATTTATATCATTTAATTTGTTGTCTTTTCACACAGACGTCCTGCTATTTTGCCATGCGGACGTTGTAAAAGGGGGAGTTAATACGTTTGCAAAGTTACGTAAATAGTTATAAATAAGTTGTCGTTGTGTAGTCCTTTTTGCTGAGACGAAGTTTCCTGATTTTTGATTTCTGAATCGGTCAAAGGTGATCGTTTTATATCGAAGGATAGAGATGGCGGTATCACCATCGCTTCTTTAACATGCTAAGGATCGCTAAGATTTCGTGAATCGATCCATCTGAATGTCAGATGAAGAATCGGAAATCAATGACTGAGGTTGATTCCCTTAACAGATTGTTGCACTCATTGATTAGCGAGTACCTATACCAGTCTGTAAAAACCACTCATTTGGTCGAGGAAGCCCTTTTTACAGTCTGTAAAAACCACTCATTCGGTCAAGGAAGCCCTTTTTACAGTCTGTAAAAACCACTCATTCGGTCAAGGAAGCCCTTTTTACAGTCTGTAAAAACCACTCATTTGGTCAAGGAAGCCCTTTTTACAGTCTGTAAAAACCACTCATTTGGTCAAAGGAGTCATTTTTATAGTCTATAAAAACCCGTCTTTTTCAAAATAAGCCCTTTTTACAGTCTGTAAAAACCGCCCATTTGGTCAAGGAAGGCATTTTTACAGTCTGTAAAAACCCGTCTTTTGGTCAAAGGAGTCATTTTTACAGTTTGTAATAACACTTCTTTAGGTCGAAGTGGTTGTTGTTTTCGGAGTGGAAAGTTCTTCTTATCTTCAATTAGACATTTTGTTATGCTGACAAAACGAGTTACATTTGTCTGCTAAGGATGATACTTTCGCGAGGAGCATCTGTCTTACCCCAATCAGCATCATAAAGACGGTGGTTAATACATCCATCATTCAGTCGACATACCTTTTCACCCCAATTAGTACATACGTCTTCCGCGTGAGCAAAATGCAAGTTCAACGTTGCACGTATCATTATAAAATCAATATTTAATAGGTATTAGAAACATTTGGAGGAAAAGATGAAATAGTTTCTTTTAGGATTATATTCTTCTCATATTGCTATGCAAATTATAGTTTTTCTTAGCATATCTTGAAACTTGAGAGAAAAAAGTGTAATTTTGTAGCTCACGACGAGGAAAATGAGTGAAGAAAGTAGTTTAATCATTGATATAGATAAGATTTTAGCCGACAAAGCCGGCTCAAAAGCCAACTATGTCCCTTCTTTCGTAGTTTCATGGTTGAAACGCATCGTTCATCAGGATGAAGTAAACCGTTTTTTGAATGCCCATAAGGAAGAAACCGGTGTTGAGTGGTTGAAATCATGCGTCAAGTATTTGGATATGCGTCTGACGGTGATAGGACAAGAAAATCTTCCTCTTCATGACGGCAAACTTTACACCTTTGTATCCAATCATCCTTTGGGTGGAGGTGATGGGGTGGCTCTTGGTGCTCTGATTGGCGAGCAATATGGCGGTGAAATCTGTTATTTGCTTAACGATTTGCTGATGAACTTGCCTGGTCTTCGTCCGGTAGGTATTCCTATTAACAAAACAGGAGGTCAGAGCCGCAATTTCCCCCGATTAGTAGAAGAAACTTTCCGTTCCAACAAACAAATACTGATGTTTCCGGCCGGTATATGTTCTCGGCGTCATAATGGAGTGATTCGTGACGTTCCTTGGAAGAAAACATTTATTACCAAAAGCATTGAAAACCAACGTGACGTTGTTCCTATCCATTTTAGTGGAGAAAATTCGTCCTTCTTTTATCGACTGGCGAATATATGTTCAGCCTTGGGACTCAAGTTTAATGTGGCCATGCTCTTTTTGGTAGATGAGATGTACAAGAATGTTCATAAATCTTTTGAAATAAAGATAGGCAAACCCATTCCATGGCAAACCTTCGATGGTTCGCGTACGCCTGCTGAATGGGCTGCTTATGTACAGAATATTGTATATCAGTTATAGCAAATAAAAAATAGAACAATTAGAAATAACGAATAGTATCTGCATCAGGTATGGAAAAAATTATAGACCCGATTGACAGAAAGTTGCTTAAAGCAGAACTGACTCCCGAACGTCGTTTACGGCATACCAATAAAAGTAATAATGATATCTACATTGTTACATGGCAAGACTCTCCCAATGTATTGAAAGAAATTGGCCGTTTACGTGAAATTGCGTTTCGTGTAGCAGGTGGAGGAACGGGGAAAAGTCTTGATCTCGACTATTTTGACTTGTGCGAGCATCCATACAAGCAATTAATCGTATGGAATCCCGAAGACGAGGAGATCATAGGCGGTTATCGTTACCTACCCGGCAATGAAGTGAAAGTGGATGATAAGGGTCAACCCATTTTGGCCACTTCTCACATGTTTCACTTCAGTGATGAGTTTATGAACAACTATATGCAGCAGACCATTGAGTTGGGACGCTCGTTTGTAACGCTTGAATATCAGAATACGAGGCGTACTGCAGCTAAAAGTTTGTTTGCTCTCGATAATCTTTGGGATGGATTAGGCGCGTTGACCGTTGTCATGCCCAATCTGAAGTATTTCTTCGGAAAAATGACGATGTATCCGTCGTTTAATAAGGTGGCGCGTGACATGATTCTTTATTTCCTGCACAAGCATTTCTACGATAAAGATCATTTGGTGACTCCGCTCTGTCCCATTCAGCTCGAAACCGACGTAAACCAATTGAAAGAACTTTTCAAGGAAACGGCTTTCAAAGCTGATTATCGTATCCTAAATGGCGCAGTGCGTGAATTGGGCTTCAATATACCACCGTTGGTCAATGCATATATGGGTTTAAGTCCTACGATGCGAGTCTTTGGTACTGCAATTAATGAATCTTTTGGAAATGTAGAGGAAACCGGCATCCTGATTGCTGTTGACGAGATTTTGGCAGAGAAGCGCGTGCGTCATATAGACTCTTTTGTACGTGAACATCCCGAATCCATCAATTTGCTGAAGGATTTATTGACTTCGCCCGTATCACGATAGGAGAACCATCAGTCCGAGTTCCTGGATAGAGAGACTTTAAAAATCGGCACATATAGAGCAAAAGGCTCTGATATGTGCCGATTTTCTATTCAATCAGGGAGAAGTCAATGGAAGGAAACCTGTGATAAGTCTCTGAGAGACTGTGCAAAGTCCTGATGGATGACTCTGCTTCAGTCTGAACAGATCATCCGAACTCATATTGGGGGTTAAAGGGTCTTGTTGATGACAGGAACAATGATACCTTCCATTACATCGAATCCTTCAGCTGTTGGGTGAACTCCGTCTTTTGAATATTGGGGGTTCAACGTATTGCCATCCGTGTCAACTAAAGGAGTATAATAGTCTACGTAAGGAATCTTGTTAGATTTGGCGTAAGCCTGAATGCGTTTGTTAAGGGCCTTGATCTTAGCAGGTGCATCGGTAATAGATTTGTTCCAACCAAAACCTGCGGCCGGAAGAACGGATGTGAGTATGACTTTGATCTTATTACTTTTGGCAATTTCGACCATAGAAATGATGTTACCCATGGTTAGTTCTTCATTATAGGTACATGAATTCTCAGCAACATCATTAGTCCCGGCATTGATGACTACCAATTTGGGTTGAAGCTTTACAACATCTTCGCGAAAGCGAATCAAGAAATTGTAAGAGGTTTGTCCACCGATGCCACGGCCGATGTAGCCATGTTGTTTGAAGAAATCCGGATGAGTTTTGGCCCATCCTTCAGTGATGGAGTTCCCTAAAAAGACAACACGTTTCTCTCCTTTTTGTGGGGCAGGCAGTTCTGCATTGCTTTTTGCATAACGTGGCGTGTTGCCATAATCTATTTTGACCGTTTTTTGCGCTAAAGAAGTGGTTACTCCCAATATCATACATGCAATGAGGAGTAAAGAGGGCTTAATGAATGATGTTTTCATCATGATAGAAATGTATTAAAAATGATTTAGATATATTGATGTTACAATTTAGGTCTGCCCGATTGTTTGGAAGGCTCGCTATTGATGACGTAGGGCCAATTGTTCTTCCAAAGGATTCGGTCAAGGAGCACCATACGCCCTTTTTCGGGTTGCGATTTGCTGTAGGCATGATATGGCATCCATGTATCGCCGTTCTTGTCTTCAAAGATTTCAGCGTTGTGACCGGTGCCGGCCCATTCTTTGTTACCTTGTATCAGAATATCATGCTTGTTGCTGAGAAGTGAACCACCGGACTTGTTGTAATAAGGTCCAAACAGATTTTTGGAGCGGGCGTAAACGGTTTTATAGGTGCTTTTTGCCCCATCGCAGCAGCTTCCTGTAGAACCGAAGAAGTAATAGTAGCCGTTGCGTTTATAAATATAGGTGCCCTCATAAGCTGTACCGGCAATTTGACGTTTCTTTGCGCCTTCTTTAACACTTAAACCGTCATCGTTCAACGCAATACCGTAGATGCCATGGAAACTACCCCAAAAGAGATACTTTTGTCCGTTATCTTCGATGTAAAAAGGGTCAATGCTATTGAGTACCCCTACCTCGGCACTATTAAAAAGTTTTCCGCCAGCGGTTACAAACTTGTAGGGACCTTGTGCTTTGGTTGCATAAGCCACTCCAATGCCGCATTCTTCGATTCCACCCCAAGCGGAACTGGAAAAATACATCACAAACTTGTCTCCAATTTTATTGACATCCATTGCCCAGATGGCATTGCAGCCCGGAACAAATGAGGGAGCCTTCTCAAAAGCGAAACCCAACTTGGTCCAATTCACACAATCGCGTGAACGAAAGACGTTTCCGCCGGTTCCAAACAGATAATAATATCCATCTTCGCCGTCAATGATGGAAGGGTCGGGCGCATCGGTTGCAATAATGGGGTTGGAGAAGAATGTACCGGTTTGAGCGATAGACGTTAGCACTTGACTCTTTAACTCCGAGAGAGGAGTGCTGAACAGCGACAGGAAAAGGAGTAACGAGAAACTTTTAAACCCATTGTACAAGGAGGACAGGGTATTTTTTATGGATGGAATCATAAGGTGATGGTGTAATGTTTAGTGAATGGAAATTTTAAAAACATGGTCTTTCACTTTGACCAGATAAATGCCGTCGATGAGTTCTCTGTCGGTGGGGATGGGTTGCCCTTGAAGGTTGAAGACGCTAAATTCCCGGCTACCCGATACAATGATTTGTCGGTTGATTACGGAAACTTTAATGGGGGATTCGGCTACGTCTTTAACGGCAGTGGGGTCGATGGAGGCATCAATGATATACCACGCAAAGCCGGTGCTCTGAGCATTGTTGAGGATGTATATGCGCTCGGGATTGCGTGAGGTATTAGTGGCGTTGAGAAAGCGGGTGGCACCATACGGATCTTGAGTACTGATGAGTATTTGCCCATTGTTGAGGGTGGTTAATGTCCATGTCGGGCTGGATGATTGGGTGATACTATTCTGTGTGTAGAAGAATTTGTCGTTAACAATGCTGGTGGTGTTGCCGATGAATCGTCGAGAGTTGCGATTGCGGATATAAAAAGATGTGCTGTCGCTATTAGGGATCAATTCCCATTCTTGCTTCAAATTGCCAGCTTCCCAATCATTGATGATGAAGTCATCGGTACCATTTAATATGTTGGTATGGTCTTCGATACACTTGTTCTTGAATTCAGACTTGGCGCTCATAATGCGGTAATAGGTCTTTTCTGTTTGTGCAAAGAGCAAATGATGGCAGCAGAAAGTTAGGGCTGCTATGATGAGAGTCTTTTTCATGAGGAAAAATTTATGTCGCAAAAATACCATTTTTTTAGATGCAAGTGAGGTTTCTTCGTATTTAATTTAAAATAGTTGAATCCATATGGGAACAAGTAGATATTTTGAAGGATTCAGAAATGGTGGTGGGATAAAATTCTGCGATATGTTGATATTCTTCGTATTTCAGAGTAAAAGATGATTGTGAAGAGACAATTTATGTACTTTTGCACTCACAAAATTGAAGTCATATTTTATGAATAAGATGCTTTCTATATTGATGTGCTTGCTGTTATCGGTTTCGGTGAACGGACAACAGCGGGTACTTTCGCTGGATAGTTGTCGTAGCTTGGCTCTTCGCACCAATAAACAATTAAAGATTAGCCGAAATCAATTGCTCTCATCGGAGTATGAACATAAGGTAGCGCGAACTAACTACCTGCCCAAGATTGGAATCGATGCCGCTTATATCTGGAATCAGAAGTCTACCCATTTACTTTCAAAAGATACGCGTAACAAGTTGGAAACAATGGGTAATACAGCTGGTGCAGGGTTGGCCGAACAAGCTCAAATGTTGGCGCAACAGTATCCGCAATTGATTCCGCTCATCGAAAGTCTGGGTGGACCGATGACGCAGGCGCTTAATGGACTGGGTAAGCAGATAGTTGATGCTTTCAAGACGAGTACATATAATATGTATGCCGGTTCGTTGATGCTGACGCAGCCGTTATATTTAGGTGGGCGCATTAGGGCCTATGATAAGATTACAAAATACACTACCGAGTTGCTTGGAGCCGGTGTGGATGCTCAAACAGAGGAAATAATTTACAGTACAGATCAGGCCTATTGGCAAGTAGTATCCTTGGTTTCAAAAAAAGAATTGGCCGAGGCTTACGTAGCCATGTTACAGAAACTGGATGGAGATATTCAGAAGATGTATAGCGAAGGAGTTACGACGAAAGCTGGCACATTGACGGTGCGGGTGAAACTGAATGAAGCAGAAATGACCTTGACCAAGGTGACTGACGGTTTGAGTCTTGCACGGATGCTTTTGTGTCAGTTGTGTGGTTTACCCATACATGAAGAGGTGGTCTTGTGCGACGAAGGAAAGATGGAACTGTCTCTGCCGGTGGCGGAACTATCAACAGATACATTGGCTGCTTTCAGCCAACGTTCAGACCTCAAAGCTTTGTCGCAAGGAATACTGATTGCTGATGAAGGGGTGAAAATAGCCCGTGCATCTCAGTTACCTTCAATTTCGGCTTTTGCCGGATATAGTTTGACTAATCCCAATGTGTATAACGGCTTTAAAAACGATTGGGCGGGCAATATGAGCTTGGGACTGGCTTTGCACTTGCCCATTGATCTCTGGGGCGCATCGCGCAATCGCATTAAAACGGCGCGTTTACAAGCCGAAAACCAGCGCTATCTGTATGAGGACGCAAAGGAAAAAATCAATCTGCAGATCAATCAAGCTAAATTTAAAGTGGAAGAAGCCAACAAAAAATTGGTAATGACTGAGCGAAATTTGGAAAAGGCCAATGAGAACCTTCATTATGCCGATGTGGGCTTTCATGAAGGTGTGATAGCGACAGCAGACTTGCTGGAAGCTCAAACAGCTTGGCTGCAAGCGCGATCAGAACGGCTCGATGCAGAAATTGACGTGAGGATGGCGCAACTCTATTTACAGAAATCAATGGGCAATCTTCGTTGGAAATAAATTAGAAAATACTAAAAGAATATGGCGAATAACAAATCCGAGTTTACAATTATTGTGCGCCCCATCATTGCCATCACTTTAGTGGTGCTTGCAGTGGGTCTGATAGGCTATTTAACCTTGGGACGCGATGCTGAAGTGATACAAGGTCAGGTTGAAGTGACTGAATATAGAGTGTCGGGCAAGGTGCCGGGAAGAATAGCCGTTCTTTATGTTGAAGAAGGTAGTCAGGTGAAGGCCGGAGACACTTTGGTAAAACTGGATGCGCCTGAAGTATTGGCCAAACTCGAACAGGCAAGAGGAGCAGAAGAGGCGGCGCAGGCTATCAGTAGAAAAGTGGAGCGTGGAACTCGTCAAGAGCAAGTACAGGCTGCTTTGGAAATGTGGAAGAAGTCCCAAGCCGGCGTTACCATTGCCGAGAAAACCCATCGCAGACTCAAGAATTTGTATGAACAAGGTGTAGTACCTGCTCAGAAACTGGATGAAGCCACTGCACAACTTGATGCTTCGGTGGCAACAGAGAAGGCAGCGCGTGCGCAATATGAAATGGCTCGGAATGGAGCCGAGCGCGAAGATCGTGCTGCTGCTTTGGCATCGGTGACAAGAGCGCAGGGAGCGGTGAATGAGGTCCATTCTTATTTAAATGAAATGGTGTTGACTGCTCCAAGTGATGGTGAAGTCAGTGAAATATTTCCTAAAGTGGGTGAGTTAGTCGGTCAAGGTGCACCTATTATGAATGTCAGTCAGTTGGAAGACCTTTGGGTCACCTTTAATGTGCGTGAAGACTTGTTGAGCAATCTTCAAATGGGTGCAGTGGTTGATGCGTTTGTTCCTGCGTTGGATTCAAAACAGATTCAACTCAAGGTATATTACTTGAAAGATCAAGGTTCATACGCTGCCTGGAAAGCTACCAAGGCTACCGATCAATATGACCTCAAAACATTTGAGGTGAAAGCCCGTCCGACAGCGCCCGTTGAGGGATTACGACCGGGTATGTCGGTAATTTTACAGCGATAATGAGAAAACCCTACGATTCGATTGGATGCCTTCGGGCAGTCTTCATGCGGGAACTAAGGCGGATGTGCTCTCGTCCGATTTATTTTTTCTGTGTGGTGGTGGCACCATTGTTCTCATTGTTCTTTTTCACGTCATTGCTGGATGAGGGCTTGCCCCATCGGTTGCCCGTAGGAGTGGTGGACTTGGACGGTTCGGCTCAGTCGCGTCAAGTTGTGCGTACTTTAGACGTGATGGATCAAGTTGAGGTGTGCCGCGTCTATAAGAACTATGCTGATGCCCGTGATGCGATGCAAAGAGGAGAAATATATGCCTTTCTCATGATACCATCCAACTTTGCTAACGATTTGCAAGGCTTTCGGCAACCTGTGCTGACGTATTATGTGAGTTATACTTATTATGTGGCCGGCTCGCTAACCTATTCATCGTTGCGAAAACTCACTGAATTGGTATCGGGAGCTGCTTTGCGCTCGTCGTTGAGTGCAAAAGGGGTGGGCGAAGAACAGATGATGGCTCAGTTGCAGCCCATCGTGATAGAGGCACATGCTCTTCACAATCCGTCGTTGAACTATGCCATTTATCTGAATAATACCATTGTGCCGGGTGTGATGATGTTACTCATCAGTTTGATGACAGTATATGCTGTAGGGAGTGAGGTGAAGTTCAATACGGCCCGTTCATGGTTGGAGATGAGCAATCACTCTATTCTCTTGGCCTTATTCTCTAAATTATTACCTTACACGTTGGCTTTTATGGTGATTGCACTTTTTGCCGACTATTATATGTATGGCGTGTTACAATATCCCTGCGAGGGTGGACTCTGGCCAACAGTGATATTGACACTTTTCATGGTGTTGTCGGCCCAGGCACTCGGCTTGTTGTTCTTTGCAGCAGTTCCAGTGCTTCGCATGGCTTTGAGTTTGTGTAGTCTGTGGGGAGTGGTATCATTTAGCATCTGTGGTTTCTCGTTTCCACAGCCTGCCATGGAGGCTCCCGTCAGAGCGTTGAGTTGGTTATTTCCCTTGCGCCACTATTATTTGATTTACGTATCACAAACTCTTGATGGAAATAGTCCTCTTTATTCCTTTACCAATTATGCAGTTTTGTTGGTGTTTATGCTTTTGCCGCTTTTGCTGCTTGTAAGACTGAAGCGGGCTTTGATTCACACCGATTATATTCCCTAAGAAGATGAAGATGATGTTGGCTTTCAGACGTTGGTTGACTGAGATGATGCACATTGCTGGCCGAGAATTGGGACTATTGTTTTGCGATAGTGGCGTGTTGATTTTTTGTTTGGCCGTACCATTGGGTTATCCGTTATTGTATGCCTATATCTATACCACAGAACTGATGCGAGAGGTACCGGTGACGGTGGTCGATGATTGTAAAACAGCTTTAAGTCGTGAGTTCGTGCGGAAATTGGATGCGACTCAATGGGTAAAAGTAATAGCAGTATCGGAGGATGTACCTGCAGCCTTGCAACAAATCAAGGAACAGCAAAGCTATGGCTATTTCGTGATTCCAACCGACTTTTCGCAGCGTATTGTTACCGGTCAACAGGCTTTTATTGGAATGTATGCCGATATGAGCGGTATGTTATATTATAAAGGTATGCTGGTAGGAGCTACCGACGTGTCGTTAGACATGAATGAGCATATCAAAATAGCTCGTTCGGGTCTTTCCACGGTTCGTGAAGAGCAGTTGGTATCGTATCCTGTGCGCAATCGGGAAGTTTCACTTTTTAATCCACAACAGGGCTTTGCTGTCTTTTTGATTCCTGCCGTGTTAATATTAATCATACAACAGACTCTCTTGTTAGGTATTGGGATGGCTGGCGGAACAGCTGCTGAACGCGGTAGCTATCGTCAATGGTTGTTGCGTGAGCGTCCGCAGCCTGGTCTCTTTTGTTTGTTGATGGGACGTTCAGCCGCTTATTTACTGCTTTATGCTGTCATATCGGCCTATATGTTGTGTTTGGTACCGCGTTTCTTCGGATTGGTGCAGATTGCCCGAGCTCTTGACCTACTATTGTTTATGATACCTTATCTACTTTCGTGCATATTCTTAGCGTTCACTTTGGCCATTTTGATGAGAAATCGTGAGATGAGCATCTTGGTTTTTGTCTTTACGAGTCTTCCATTGTTGTTTATTTCGGGTATCTCGTGGCCGGGTAGCGCTCTGCCCGGTTTCTGGAAGGGAGTATCGTATCTGTTTCCATCTACCTTCGGTATCAACGGCTTCGTGCGAATGAATAATATGGGTGCTTCGCTCCATCAAGTTGCAACAGAGTACATGGCATTATGGTTACAGACTATTGTCTACTCCTTTACGGCATGGCTCAGTTTCCGCCGCTTGCGTAAGTATGAGATGCGCACGGAATAGGAAGGAATTAGCAGGGAGTAAATTGCTATTTATATGTGAAAAAGAGGAGGATTAATAGAAGAGAGCCGGACTTGCAAAAGTCCGGCTCTCTTAGAGATATAGATGTGTAATCCTTTATTTCAGTAAGGCGACTGTTTTGCTGATGCGCTTCATCGCTTCACGGATATTGTCTTCGCTGGTGGCATAACTGAGACGGATGCAGTTGGGAGAACCGAAGGCATCGCCGCCCACTGTGGCTACATGTCCGATTTGAAGCAAGAACATGGCAAAGTCGGTGCTGGTGTTGATCACACTTCCCTCATATTGTTTGCCGAAGAATTGGCTGATGCGTGGGAAAATGTAGAAGGCACCGTCGGGAACGCTGACTTCAAATCCGGGGATTTGGCGAGTGAGTTCTACGATAAGGTTTTTTCTGCGCTCAAAAGCCTGACGCATTTCTTCTACACACTGCTGGTCGCCGGAAAAAGCTTCTGCGGCTGCAATTTGGCTGACGCTACACGGACCACTGGTGTATTGTCCCTGCAGTTTATTACAACCTTTGACAATCCATTCCGGACCGGCGATAAAACCAATGCGCCAACCGGTCATGGCATAGGCTTTGGAAACTCCGTTAATGATAACGGTACGTTCTTTCATGCCATCCACCTGTGCAATGCTGGCGTGGGAACCAATGTAGTTAATATGTTCGTATATTTCGTCAGAGAGTACGATGACATCTTCATGTTTTTTCAATACTTCGGCCAATGCTTCCAACTCTTGGGCGTTATATACGGCGCCGGTCGGGTTGCTGGGAGAGCAGAGAATGAGCAAGCGGGTGCGGGGAGTGATGGCAGCCTCAAGTTGGGAAGGTGTGATTTTGAAGTTTTGTTCAATCGTGGCCTCTACAAATACAGGTTCGCCGCCGGCTAACTTAACCATCTGCGGATAGCTGACCCAATATGGAGCCGGAATAATCACTTCGTCACCATCGTCAACGAGGGCCATGATGGCATTACAGACACTTTGCTTGGCTCCGTTAGAACAGAGTATTTGTGATTCGGAGTAATCCAATCCGTTTTCGCGTTTCAGTTTTTCAATGATGGCTTTTCGCAAAACCGGATAGCCCGGAACAGGCGAATAGTGAGAATAATTATTGTCAATGGCTTGATGAGCGGCAGCCTTGACAGCATCGGGTGTATTGAAATCGGGTTCTCCGATACTCAGGTTGATGATGTCAACTCCTAAAGCTTTTAATTCACTGCTCTTTTGTGACATTGCAAGGGTTGCGGAAGGTTGCAACCGATTTAACCGATTGGATAACTTAGTCATGGGTCTGGTAATTGTTTTCGTGTGGTGTTATTGAAATTCAAGGCAGACGGCCCGTTGGGCCGACTGCCTTGTTATTTAAATCTTTTAATCGTTGCGGCTGCCGAAGATGCGAAGCAGATAAAGGAAAAGGTTGATAAAGTCAAGATAGAGCGTGAGACTGCCCAGGAGGGCGAGCTTCTGTGTTTGCTCGTTGACGTCGTAACCGTAGGTAAGAAACATCTGCTTGATTTTTTGTGTGTCCCAAGCCGTGAGTCCGGTGAAGATAATCACGCCGGCGTAGCTTGAAATCCAATAGATGGCAGGACTGTGCATAAACATGTTGACTACACTGGCAATAATGAGTCCGATGAGCGCCATAAACAAGATTTTGCCCATTCCGCTGAGGTCTTTCTTGGTGATGAACCCTACAAGGCTCATGGCGGCGAAGGTGCCAGCCGTAATGAAGAAGGTCGAGGCAATGGAACTCTGAGTGTAGATAGCAAAGATAAATGACATGGTCACTCCATTTAAAATAGAATAGAGAATGAAGAGCAGACCGGCTGTCGCAAATGAAAGGCGGTTAATACCCGAAGTGATGGCAATGACCAAGCCGATTTCGGCAATCATCAATATCCAAAATGAACCTCCCGTGAGCAGGCTCAATGCGTTCATATTATTGGCAACGTAGAGTGCGGTGAGTCCAGTGACTACGAGGGCCAAGGTCATCCAAACGTAAACCTTGCGCATCAATGCTCCGAAAGCCAATGATGTTGCAGGTTGGTAGGAAGAAGTTGTTACTTCTTCGTAATCGGTGTAATTGTTCTTTTCTAACATAGTGTTGCTGTTTTGTTGTTAATGATTGGGGCGAAACTGAAGGCCTTGTTGGGCAGACAGATTTTGCCTGTTTGAAAACGACTGCAAACTTACGCATTTTCTGATAAACATAAAAGGTAAGCCACCGTTAATTCTTGCTGACAGACGTATCTAAATATCTTTATTACGAATAATTGTGAGAATCGAACAAATGACACTTCTCTGAAGTTGTTTCTCCTTGTCCTTCTCTTGTGACAAGGAGGATCAATAAGGTTAGTTGAAGAGTTCTCTGACTGCTTCGGCACAACGTTCACCGTCGATGGCTGCCGACACGATGCCACCGGCATAGCCGGCTCCTTCTCCGCAGGGATAAAGGCCTTCCATTTGGATATGGACCAATTTGTCTCGGTCGCGAGTGATGCGAACTGGTGAGGATGTACGTGTTTCGGAAGCTATCATGACGGCTTCGCGGGTGAGGAATCCATGATATTTCCGTCCAAACAAGTTCATTCCTTCGCTAAGGCGTTGGGCGATGAAAGCCGGCATCCAAAAGTGCAGGGGAGAGGCTATCAGACCGGGAGCGTACGAAGATGCGGGTAGTTCGGAACTGAGGCGACGGTTGACGAAGTCGGTCATCCGTTGGGCGGGAGCAACCTGTCGTCGTCCACTTTGCATCCAAGTGGTCATTTCAATGGCTTCTTGCAGGGCCATTACGCGTAGGGGTGACTCGGGATGCAGATCGGTTTCGTCAATGGCGGTACATCCTGCCTCGAGGGCCTGCGTTATCGTGCTGCTGAGGGATGGGTGGCCCAGATCTTCGGGATGAAGTTCTACCACGATGCCCGAATTGCTCCATTTGGAGTTACGGCCCGACGGGCTCATGCCGTTAACGACTAACTGTGCGTCACTGGATGCTGCGGGAATGACAAAACCTCCCGGACACATGCAGAAGGAATAGACGCCGCGCCCGTCTGATTGTGCCGTGAGCCGGTATTCGGCTGCGGGAAGATATTGACCGCGTCCTTCGGCTTGGTGATACATGATACGGTCAATGAGTTGCGAGGGATGCTCCAGACGTACACCGATGGCCAGCCCTTTGGCTTCGATAAAAATGTCAGAACGGTGGAGCATGCGGTAGACGTCGCGGGCCGAATGGCCGGTGGCCAGGATGACGGGACCTTGCCATTCTCTTCCATTGGTGCTGACGACTCCTCTCACGCGTGTGCCGCCCTCGATGAGCAGGTTGTCTACACGGGTGTTGAAGTGTACTTCTCCTCCGCTTTGCAGAATGGTGCGGCGCATCTGTTCAATCACGCCCGGTAGTCGGTCTGTGCCGATGTGAGGATGAACATCCGAGAGAATGGACGTGTCGGCTCCATGTTGGCAGAAGATCCCCAAGATGCGGTCCACGTTGCCTCGCTTGGTGCTGCGTGTATAGAGCTTTCCGTCAGAATAGGCTCCTGCTCCGCCTTCACCAAAGGCATAGTTGCTTTCATGATCCACGATGTTTTCGCGTGAAATACGTGCGATGTCTTTCCGACGTTCGTGAACGTCTTTGCCTCTTTCGAGTACGATGGGGCGAAGTCCGAGTTCGATGAGTCGGAGTGCAGCAAAAAGTCCGGCCGGTCCGGCGCCGACCACGATGACTTGCGGTTGTCGGCTGACGTCGGGGTAGTCGATGCGATGATAGTCGAGGGCCGGCGGCTCTTCGTCAATGTAAGCCCGGAGGGTGATGTTGACAAGGATGTTGCGGCCGCGGGCATCGATGCTTCGCCTGACGATACGCAGGCTGCGAAGCCTTTGGGCGTTTATTGACAGTTCGTTGAGAGCCGTGGAACGGAGTTCGGCGGCGGTGGCTGCTGTCCGGGGACTTACGCGTAGGGAGAGGTCTTTGATCATGAAAGGATGTTCGGTTTATTGGAAAAGGTATCGCAGGGCGTCTTCTACTTTGGCTACCGGTACGAGTTCAATGCGCAGATGCTCGGGCTGCAAACTCTTTATGCTCATTTCGGGGATGAGTATTCGTTGGAATCCGAGTCTTTCGGCTTCGCTGACGCGCTGGGCAATGCGGGTGACGGGTCTTACCTCACCGCTGAGGCCTATTTCGCCGGCCATGCAGGTAGAGGGGGTGGTCGGTGTGTCGAAGTTGCTTGACAATACGGCCACAATGACTGAAAGGTCAATGGCCGGGTCGGTGACGCGCAGCCCGCCGGCAATGTTGAGGAAGACGTCTTTTTGTGCCAGCTTGAATCCGACGCGTTTTTCGAGTACGGCGAGCAACATGTTGAGGCGCCGAATGTCAAATCCGGTGGCCGAGCGTTGGGGTGTGCCGTAGGCGGCGGTGCTGACGAGGGCTTGCGTTTCGATGAGGAAGGGGCGCGCTCCTTCGATGGTGGAGGCTACGGCAATGCCGCTGAGTCCCTCGTTGCTTTTGTTGAGCAGCAGTTCCGAGGGGTTGCTCACGGCGCGCAGTCCGCCTTGTTGCATTTCGTAAATGCCCAGTTCGGAGGTGCTGCCGAAACGGTTCTTGAGTGCTCGGAGCACGCGGTAAAGATATTGCCGGTCGCCTTCAAACTGTAGTACGGTGTCGACGATGTGTTCCAACACTTTCGGACCGGCCAGCGTGCCGTCCTTGGTGATGTGGCCGATGAGTAGGATGGGGATGCCCGACGTTTTCGAGAAGCGCAAGAGTGAAACGGCGCAGGCTCTTACTTGCGACATGCTGCCGGGCAGCGATTCGGCTTCGCTGCTTCCGATGGTTTGAATGGAGTCGATGATGACCAACTGGGGGCGGCTTTCCTGTATTTGTCGGTAGATGTTTTCGAGCGAGGTTTCGCAGAGTACGAGGAGGTTGTCGTCGGGCGATGTGCCGAATCCGGCAGCCAGGCGGTCGGCTCGAAGTTTCAGCTGGTGTTCGCTTTCTTCGCCGCTGACGTAGAGAATGCGCAGGGGCAGGCGCATGACGGTTTGTAGGATGAGGGTGGACTTGCCGATGCCAGGTTCGCCGCCCAACAGGATGAGGCTGCCGGGCACGATGCCGCCGCCCAATACGCGGTTGAGTTCGGTGTCGCCGGTGTCGATGCGCGGTTCCGGCCGGGTGGCTACTTGTCGCAGCGGCTTGACGGTGGAGGTGGCGGGCAGGCTGATGCCGGCGGGGGCAGCGTTGCTGGCGGAGGAGGGTGAGACGTGGAGTTGCTTGAATGAATTCCAGGCTCCGCAGGAGGGACATTTTCCTACCCATTTGGGGGAGTCTTGTCCGCATTGTTCGCAGACGTAAACGAGTTTTTCCTTGGCCATGTTGTGGTGAGAGGGGGGAGTTATTCTACTACTTTGTTTTCGAGCTGCCATCCCATGATTTGCGAGATGCGTGGAATCAGGGTCATGGCAATCTTGCGTTGCCCCTGATAGTTGGGATGCCAGTCGGCGCCCATGTCGGTGGCATGGCTCACGATGCCGGGCATTTCGGTGGCGACGTATACGTTTTTCATGTCGGCTACGCGTCGGCTCACTTCTGCCATAGACGTTTTCAGCGGTTTCCCGGCCGAGTGGGCGATGATGCAAAGGATGGGCACTTCGCCATAGTGGCTGCGCACTTGTTCTATCATTTTGAGATATTGTGCGGCGAAGGTTTGGGGTTTGGGGCCTTTGCCAGTGGAGTAGTCGTTGGTGCCCAGGTTGATGGTGACGAGGTCAGGGCGGTAGGTTTTGAAGTGATAGGTAGGTTCGGGTGTTTCGTCGAAGAGGCGCTGGTAGCGTTCTACCATGTTGTTGGGCGAAATCATCAGTGAGTCGCCGTAGTTGCGCGACATGCCGCGTCCGGAATGGGCTATCAATACGTAGTCGGCGTCGAAGTAGCGGGCCACCATGCAGGCGTAAGCTTGGTTGCAGTTCTCCGTTTCGGGTTTGAAGTGCTCGTTGCTGCTGGCTTCGGTGCCGTATCCACACGTGTAGGAGTCGCCGATAAATTCAATGAGTCGCTTGCGCGGGGCTACGGGGGCGAGGCGTCCGTTTTTGGTCAGATAGATGC
This sequence comes from uncultured Prevotellaceae bacterium, assembly GCA_945827465.1. Classification (GTDB taxonomy): domain Bacteria; phylum Bacteroidota; class Bacteroidia; order Bacteroidales; family Bacteroidaceae; genus UBA6382. The sequence goes on along the minus strand of CALZOH010000005.1, from coordinate 2,122 downwards.
CGTGGATGGTGGTGCGTCCCTGGCTGCCTTCGGTGCAGCGTTGCAGTTTGAGGCGATGGAATCCGCGCGAGAGTCCTTGAGCCAGGATGATGCGTGTGGCGGTGGGGGAGTTGACTTGGATTTTCCGCGTCAGTTTTTCGTCGATAAAGATGTTGAAGTAGTTATTGCCGGTGTCGGAGATGTCGATGGCGATGCTGCCTCCGGTGAAGTCGGTTTGCAGGTAGGTGCCTACCCAGTCGAACGATACCCGTTCGCCGTCGGCCAGTGTGCGGCCGGTGTAGCTGATGCCGGAGTCGCTGGCCGGAACTTTTTTGGTGAGGTTGGGACCGGCTGCCTGAGCGGCGGGTGAGATGATAAGGAATAGGAGTAGGAGGGCGATGGTGAGGGATGTTGTTTTTGGCATTGAACTTGACATGAACGTTGGTTTTTTGCGTGTGCAATATTACGATTTTATGCCGGATTGACCAACAAAAAGTGCTACCTTTGCCCGGCTTAAAGAAATTTCCTTCCTGATATGATAGATATTACGGGTATTACGAAAAGTTTCGGTGCCTTGCAGGTGCTTAAAGGGATTGACCTGAAGGTTGAAAAGGGTGAAGTGGTGAGTATTGTCGGCCCGAGCGGTGCCGGAAAGACGACGTTGCTGCAGATCGTGGGTACGCTCGATCGTCCCGACGCCGGCCGGGTGATGATCGACGGCCACTGCGTCACCTCAATGGGTGCGCGTGAGTTGGCCCGCTTCCGTTGCAACCATTTGGGCTTTGTCTTTCAGTTCCATCAGCTCCTGCCCGAGTTCTCGGCTTTGGAGAATGTGATGATTCCGGCCTTCATTGCCGGTACGGCTGAGCGCGAGGCGCGCGCGCGTGCCCTGGAGTTGCTGCAGTTTATGGGCCTGGCCGACCGGGCTCACCATCGGCCCAAGGAACTCTCGGGAGGCGAGAACCAGCGTGTGGCCGTGGCCCGCGCCCTGGTGAATAATCCCGATGTGGTGCTGGCCGACGAACCTTCGGGCAGTCTGGACTCGCGCAACAAGGCTGAGCTGCATCAACTCTTCTTCGACTTGCGCGACCGCATGGGGCAGACTTTCATCATTGTGACGCACGACGAAACTTTGGCTCAACTCACCGACCGCACTATCCACATGCAGGATGGCTTGATTATTTCCTAACTTTTCCTTCTTTCCTTTATGAATATCGGACACTTCAACCGGCTCCGCATTGTGAGTTTCACCGACCACGGTGCCCTGCTCGATGCCGGCGACCGGCAGCAGATTCTGATGCCCAAGAAATATACCTTGCCCTCGATGCACCCCGGCGATGAGGTCGAGGTTTTTGTGTATTACGACCAGAGCAACCGCCTGGTGGCTACCACCGAGCAACCCCTGGCCCGGGTGGGCGAGTTTGCTTACCTCCGGGTTTCGTGGACCAACCGTTATGGCGCTTTCCTCGATTGGGGGCTGATGAAAGACCTCTTCGTGCCGTTTGGCGAGCAACATCATCGGCTGGAAGCCGGTCATCGCTGTTGGGTTTACATTTATATTGACGACCGCACGCAGCGCATTGTGGGCACTACCAAGATCGACCGCTATCTTTCTGACGCGGTGCCCGACTGGTTGCCCGGCCACGAGGTGGACGCCTTTGTGTGGAAGCAGACCGAACTGGGATTTAAGTTGGTGGTCGAAAATCAGTATGAAGGACTCATCTATCGCAACGAAATCTTCTCGCCCGTGAGGGTTGGCGACCGCTTGCGCGCGGTGGTGAAGCAGGTGCGGCCGGATGGAAAGTTGGACCTCATGCTTCAGCACATGGGGATGAAACCTGTTTACGACTTCGCCGCGCGCTTGTTGACGGAGTTGCAAGAAGCCGGCGGCATGCTGCCCTTCTCCGACCACTCCGATCCCGACGATGTGACGGAGCGTTTCAGGGTGAGCAAAAAAGTTTTTAAGAAAGCCGTCGGGCAACTCTATAAGGACCGCTTGATTGTGATAGAACCTGACTGCATTCGCTTGTGCAGCACGAAATCGACTTTCCCGGGACGCAGAAAGCGGGGAAAGTAGCGCGGCGGAGACCTTTTGCCCCCATCCATCTATTATTTTCAAAAATGAGGCATGCTTGCGGGAACT
>CALZOH010000004.1 GCA_945827465.1 uncultured Prevotellaceae bacterium | reverse complement strand
GCGATAAGCATTCAATTTTCATCGAACAGGTGTAGGGGCGTATCGCATACGCCCTGATGTGGGCGAAAACGGAACGATAACGCCCAACATGACACCCCCGTCGAACATGCAACCACGCCGCCATGGAGGGCGTATGCGATACGCCCCTACAGTTTTTGGTTAAAATAGGGATAGAATGATGGTTCTATGAGCAACCGTACAGGTAAATACGGACGGAATGAATGGCAGGAATGCAAAATGATGTTGTGCGACAGGTGCTGTAACCGGGGTCGGTACTTTAAAGGCGGATATCGTTCAGATTCCAAGATAATTTCGTAATTTTGCGCTCGAAATAAACCCATCATAGAATAATGACTCGAAAATTTGCAGAACATACTAACTTCAGCCTCTCGCAGGTGAATAAAGAGATATTGGAATCGTGGCAAGAGAACGACTTGTTCCACAAAAGTCTTGAACTGAGAAAAGGTAAACCCACGTTTGTATTCTTCGAGGGACCTCCTTCAGCCAATGGTCATCCCGGTATTCACCACGTCTTGGCACGTACCATCAAAGATACGGTGCTGCGCTACAAAAGTATGAAGGGATTCTACGTTCCCCGCAAAGCCGGGTGGGACACGCACGGACTGCCCGTAGAGTTGAGTGTGGAGAAAGAACTGGGCATCACGAAGGATCACATCGGAAAAACGATCTCGGTAGAGGATTATAACGGTCACTGCAGGGCTGATGTGATGAAGTACACACGCGAGTGGCGCGAGCTTTCAGAGAAGATGGGTTACTGGGTCGACCTCGACCATCCTTATATTACCTACGAAAACAGTTATATCGAGACCCTTTGGTGGCTGTTGAAGCAGTTGTACAACAAAGGACTGCTCTATAAAGGTTACACCATACAGCCTTACTCCCCCGCAGCAGGTACGGGACTGAGTTCGCACGAGCTGAATCAGCCCGGATGTTACCGCGACGTGAAGGATACGACCGTAACAGCCCTCTTCAGACTGCTTGAACCCAAGGCGGAGATGACAGGGTGGGGCACCACATTCTTTGCGGCGTGGACCACTACACCCTGGACCTTGCCCTCCAACACCGCCCTTTGCGTCGGTCCGAACATCGACTATGTGTGTGTACGCACTTATAACGCTTACACCGACGAGAAAATCACCGTCGTGATGGCCGAGTCGCGCCTGAATGCGTACCTGAATGCCGAAGGAGCCGGTAAGGACCTGAACGAATACAAGCACGGTGACAAGGTGATACCGTATGAAATCGTGGGCCGCTACAAAGGTTCCGACCTCGTGAACATGAAGTACGCCCAGCTCATGCCCTGGGTGAAGCCCTGTATGAAGGTCGACAACAATGCGCCGGACTTTGTGAAGGCGTGTGCCCAGGCTCATCCGGAGCGCGTCTTCCAAGGTGAGAACGGCAAGGACAGCTACATCGAGATGGAAGCAGAGGCATTCCGCGTGATAGCCGGCGACTACGTGACCACAGACGACGGTACCGGTATCGTACACATCGCTCCAACGTTTGGTGCCGACGACGCCTTCGTAGCCAAGGCAGCCGGAATCCCCTCGCTATACCTTATTAATAAAAAGGGCGAAACCCGTCCCATGGTCGATTTGCAGGGAAAGTATTATCTGACCGAGGAACTGGACGAGGCCTTCCAGGCTCACTGCGTAGACAAGACAGCCTATAGCCACCACGCCGGAGCCTATGTCAAGAACGCATACGACCCCCAATACAACGTGAACAACGTGTATGACGAGAAGAGCGCCTCTAAAGCAGAGGACCTCAACATCGTCATCTGTATGGAGATGAAGCAGAACGGCTCTGCTTGGAAGATAGAAAAGCATGTACACAACTACCCCCACTGCTGGCGTACGGATAAACCGGTGTTGTATTACCCCCTGGACAGTTGGTTCATCCGCAGCTCGGCTTGCAAGCAACGCATGATGGAACTCAATGAGACCATTCTGTGGAAACCGGAATCGACCGGAACAGGCCGTTTCGGCAAGTGGTTGGAGAATCTCAACGACTGGAACCTCAGCCGCAGCCGTTACTGGGGCACGCCGCTACCCATCTGGCGCAGCGAATCAGGCGAGGAAGTATGTATAGGCAGTGTCGAAGAACTCTATCACGAGATAGAAAAGAGTGTGGAAGCAGGGCTGATGAAGTCGAATCCGCTCAAGGACAAAGGCTTCATTCCGGGCGATTACAGCGAAGAGAACTATCATCGCATCGATTTACACCGTCCGTACGTGGACAACATCGTTCTCCTCTCTCCCACAGGCAAGCCGATGACACGCGAAACAGACTTGATAGACGTATGGTTCGACTCCGGCGCCATGCCGTATGCCCAGTTACACTACCCGTTCGAGAACCGTGAACTGATTGACGAAGGTGGTTTCTATCCCGCAGACTTCATAGCTGAAGGTGTTGATCAGACGCGTGGATGGTTTTTCACCCTCCATGCAATTGCGTGCATGGTGTTTGACAGTGTCGCATTCAAGGCGGTGATAAGTAATGGACTCGTGCTTGCCGCCGATGGCAGCAAGATGAGCAAGCGTTTGGGCAATGCTGTAGACCCGTTCCAGACTATAGACGAACTGGGTTCAGACCCTGTACGCTGGTACATGATCACCAACTCATCTCCGTGGGACAATTTGCGCTTCGATGTAAAGGGTGTAAAAGATGTCGTCAGGACTTTCTTCGGTAAGGTGTACCAGACGTATTCATTCTTTTCAATGTATGCCAACGTCGACAACTTCACCAATCAGGAGCCGTCGGTACCGATGTCAGAGCGACCCGAGATAGATCGCTGGATGATCTCCGATCTCAACACCTTGGTGAAAGCCGTGAACGAACGTTATGAGGACTATGACCTGACCAAAGCCGGTCGCCTGATAGAAGATTTCGTCATCAATGACCTTTCTAACTGGTATGTACGCCTGAACCGCAAGCGTTTCTGGGGCAACGGTATGTCGCAGGACAAACTGAGTGCATACCAGTGTCTGTATACATGCTTGGAGACCGTGGCCCGTTTGATGGCGCCTCTGGCTCCGTTCTACGCCGACCGACTCTATACGGACCTGGTTACGGTGACGGGCGGTCCCGCCAGCGTTCATTTGGCCGAGTTCCCGCAGGCTGACGAGGCTCTGATTGACTCCGAACTCGAGAGCCGCATGATGGTGGCACAGAAGATGACTTCGATGGTGCTCTCGCTACGCAAGAAACACGAAATCATCGTACGTCAGCCGTTGAAGTGTATCATGATACCCGTGCGTAATCAGGAAGAGCGCGAGCAGATTGAGACGATGAAGAACCTCATCACGAGTGAGGTTAATGTGAAGGACATCCGCTTTGTCGACGCCATTGCCCTTCAGAAGAGCATCAAGTGTAACTTTAGAGTAATGGGAAAGAAGTACGGCAAGCTGATGTCGCAGGTATCACAAGCCGTGAACGCCATGACCCAAGAGCAGATTGCGGCTCTGGAAGCCTCCGGCAGCCAAGAGTTGACCCTGACTTCGGGCGAACAAATCACCCTGTTGCGCGACGAAGTAGACATCATCAGTCAGGATATACCGGGATGGAGCGTCGCTAATGAGGGACTCTACACCGTAGCGCTCGACTTGGAGATTACAGACGACCTGAAACGCGAGGGTATCGCCCGTGAAATCGTGAAGCGCATACAAGGCTACCGCAAAGACTCAGGCTTCGAGATCACCGACCATATCGAGATTCGGATGGAAGACAACGTCGAAATCAAGGAGGCGGTGGAACAATTCAGGGAATACATCTGTGGTCAGGTGTTGTGCGATGAATTGGTGTGGGTGAAGGAAGCCTCGAATCAGTTCGATCTGGACGGATTCATCCTGAAAGCTGATATCAATCAAATTAAGAACAAATAAATACCATGGCAGAGAAGACCCGATACAGTGATGAAGAACTGTTGGAATTCAAGGAACTCATCCTGAAAAAATTGGATTTGGCCCAAACCGACTACAATCAATTGATCAAAACGTTGATGAATCGTGACGGCAACTCGGTGGAAGACACCTCGCCCACCTATAAGGTGATGGAGGATGGTTTAACCACGCAGTCGAAAGAAGAGGTTTCGGCCCTGGCAGCCCGCCAACTAAAGTACATCAAGAACCTGCAGGCAGCGCTTGCACGGATTGAGAACAAGACCTACGGCATTTGCAGGGCAACCGGTAAGCTGATACCGAAAGAACGACTGCGCGCCGTACCTCATGCCACACTGAGCATCGAGCCGAAACTCCAAAAAAATCGGAATGTCTAAAGCAAAGAACGTATTGAAGAATACCGTTAGAGAGAAGGGGATTATTGCAGTCAGTGTGATAATCCTTATCTTGTTATTCGATCAGTGGCTGAAAATAGGTGTAAAGACTTCGATGCTGCTTCATGAGAGCATCGTGCTGGTGCCGGACTGGGCCCAACTGTTCTTTACCGAGAACAAAGGCATGGCCTTCGGCATGGAATTCGTAGGAACTTACCTCTTGTGTGGGTTCCGCATCGTGGCGGTGAGCCTGTTGTCGTACGGACTCTGGCGTGTGATCCGCCTGAAAGCCCCCGTTGGCTTCATCGTGTGCCTGGCGTTGGTGACCGCAGGAGCTGCGGGCAACATCTTCGACAACCTGTTTTACGGTCTGATATTCACAGAAAGTACGCCTTACTCGGTGGCTTCGTTCGCACCCTTCGGTGAAGGGTACGGAAGTTTCCTTTCGGGCAAGGTGGTCGACATGTTCTACTTCCCCTTGATCGACACGACGCTGCCCGATTGGGTACCGCTCAAGGGGGGAGAACGCTTCATCTTCTTCGCGCCCATCTTCAACCTGGCCGATGCCGCCATCACTTGCGGCGGTTTCTCGCTCGTGTTGTTCAATAGAAAGACTTTCAGCCATTACTACGAGCTGATCCTATCGAAGAAACAAGGGCCGGAAGGCGAAGAACCGGACCAACAACCCCAGGAGTAAACACTGAATAATGATGAGAATACGTCAGTTGGGCCACAGTACCGCACTCGCAGCAGCCTGGCCGAAGAAGGTAGGGCAGGTCGTCGTGGCCGGATGCCTCGTGTTGATGCTGTTGTTATCGTGTAAAGAGGGTCGTCCCAAGGGCGTAATCGCTGCCGGCAAGATGGAGGACATCCTGTACGACTACCACCTGACCCGTGCCATCGGTACACAAAACGCCGGCGACAGTCTGGACTACCGAAGAATGGAGTATTCAGAGGCTGTATTCCACCAGCACGGCATCACGCGGGCCCAGTTTGACTCGTCGTTGCTGTGGTATGCACGTCATACCGAAGAGCTTTACGACATCTACAAGAACATCGAGAAACGATTGTATAAAGATACCCGCTTTCTGGGCAATGCCTCCAACCCCAACCAGCAGCGCCCGGAGTTCTCGGCCGACGGCGATACAGCCAATATCTGGCAGGGAGCCAACCTCTACTTGCTCACGGCGAAGGACGGTAACAACCTGATGAGCTTCTCCATCAAGGCAGACAGCACGTATCGGCCGGGCGACAGCTTCGTATTGCGCTTTTACCCATCGTTCATCTACCCGGAAGGACGTCGTAACGGAGTGGTCAGCCTCTCTGTGCGCTACGACAATGACTCGGTGGGCACCGTGAATCAGTTGGTAGCCTCCGACCTCAACGTCAACCTGACGTTAGAGACCGTCGATAGACCCATTAAAAGGGTCTATGGCTTCGTCTTCCACAACGCCCAAACCGAAAAACAGGAGAAAATCCTGCTGTTACAGCGTCTCTCGCTGTTGAGGATACACACGAAACCGGCCGAACCGACCGAGCCGGCCGATTCGACAGCGCAGAACGACTCACTACGAGCCCAACCACAAGGTGGAGCAGGCGACAGCGTGACCGTGGACAGCCTGCCTCAGAAGCAACATTCGGCCCCCGTGCCTAAAAAGAAGACGTTGCAGAAAAACAATCTCTTTGAAAACAACTCACGACCAACTCGACCACGAGATAACAGAATGCTGAATCAGAATAAAGACACGAAGATATGACAGATACCAATCAACAGTTTGAAATCGTTATGGCGCGGTGTCGCGACCTGTTCCGGAAGAAACTGCACGATTACGGGGCAGCCTGGCGCCTGCTACGCATTCCGTCGGTCACCGACCAGCTGCTCATCAAAGCCAAGCGCATCCGGTCGCTGGAAGAAAAAGGCACGTCATGGGTTGACGAAGGCATCACGCCGGAGTTTGTGGGCCTGGTGAACTACTCACTCATCGGTCTGATACAGTTGAGCGAGAAGCCTGCCGAAGCCGAAGACATGTCGGCCGAACGCGCTCTGGAACTGTACGAAGGCTTTGCCAAGGACGTTTATGAGCTGATGGTGCGGAAAAACCACGACTACGACGAAGCCTGGCGGTCGATGAGGGTGAGTTCGTACACGGACCTGATTCTGATGAAACTCTACCGCACCAAACAGATAGAAGACCTGAGGGGGAACACCCTTGTTTCAGAAGGCATCGATGCCAACTACATGGACATCATCAATTATTCGGTATTCGCCTTAATCAAATTAGGCTTTGACCAACCTGAAACCACATAATATCCACCTGATAGAAAGCCGTCTCGTGGTGGTGGCACGCCTGATCGTCTGTGTCACCTTCATCTTTTCGGGCTTTATCAAGGCCATTGACCCTTGGGGAATGGCCTATAAACTCGACGCCTACCTGAACTACTTCGGGTGGCAAGAGTGGGCGGGAGGCTATCGGACCTTGATGGTGAGCGGAGTGATGGCCGCCACGGAGTTTTTGTTGGGTATTTACCTGCTGTTCGGCATCCGAAGAAGGTTCACCACGGGTTTGTTGCTGCTGTTGATGATGGCGTTTACGCCTTTTACACTCTATTTAGCCCTTGTCAACCCCGTGGCCGACTGCGGTTGCTTCGGCGATGCCTGGGTGCTCACCAACTGGCAGACCTTTTACAAGAATGTCCTGCTGCTGGGATGCGCCTGTCTGCTCTTCATGGAGCGAAAGAAGATTTCGGTGCTCGTGTCGAACTCGGTGCACTGGGCCTATTCGCTCTACTCGATGATTTATATCGGCATGATTTGCCTGATGTCGCTCTACTATCTGCCCTTGCTCGACTTCCGTCCGTACAAGGTAGGCAACAATCTTTTGAAAGCCTGGCAGCCGACGAGCGAGGGTGGGGAGACAACCTACCGTTATATCATGAGCAAAGACGGCGTTGAGCGGGCCTTCACGCTTGAAAACTATCCCGACAGCACGTGGTCCTTCGTCAGACGCGAACAAACAAGTTCGGACGAGGCCGACACGAAAGCGCCCCTGGACCTGATGGTATGGAATGAAGCCGGTGAAGACCTTACACTCGACCTGCTCGCCGACACGACGATACAGTTTTGGGTAGTGTCACCCGTTCTGGAGAAAGCCAGCGGCGATGTGACGGACGAGTTGAACACCATACACGACTTCTGTATGGACAAAGGTTACCGTATGGTCGGCCTCACTGCGTCTGATTCGACTGCGATTGAGGACTGGAGATACCGCACGGGAGCCGTCTATCCCATTTACCATGCCGACGAACTCGTGTTGAAAACCATGGTGAGAAGCAATCCGGGCCTGATACTCGTGAAGAATGGCGTGGTACTGCACAAGTGGAGCTCCTACAATTTGCCGTTGCTCTATGAAGATGACAAAACTTCAGAGCAAATTTTACGTGAGAGCATTCTGGCCGAGAGTGGCAACAAAGTACTGTTAAAAATAATTCTGGCTTATCTTATTCCACTACTTTTTATTACTTTAGCACTCCGTTTTAGAGAGACACGAAAACGTGCCTGTAAAAAGACTAAACAACAACATATTAAGAATAATATTATCATGAGAAAGAAAATTGTAGCAGGTAATTGGAAGATGAACACCACCCTGCAAGACGGTGTTGCTTTGGCAACGGCCGTAAATGATAGCCTGAAAGCCGATCAACCCAACTGCGAAGTAGTTATCTGCACACCCTTTATTCACTTGGCCACTGTTAATGGACTCCTTGACAAGAACCTGGTGAAGCTCGGAGCAGAGAATTGCGCCGATAAAGCATCAGGTGCTTACACCGGTGAGGTTTCAGCCGAGATGGTCAAGAGCACGGGAGCAGAGTACGTGATTCTCGGTCACTCCGAGCGTCGCGCCTATTATAATGAGACTCCGGAAATTTTGAAGGAGAAAGTGAACCTGGCATTGGCTAATAACCTTGACGTGATCTTCTGCATCGGTGAGGTGTTGGAGGAGCGTGAAGCTAATCAGCAGAATGCAGTAGTTGGCAAACAGCTCGCCGACTCATTGTTTGACCTGACTACAGAGCAGTTATCACACATAGTACTCGCTTACGAACCCGTATGGGCCATCGGTACAGGCAAGACGGCAACCGCTGAGCAGGCAGAAGAGATGCATGCTTTCATCCGTCAGACCATTGCGGACAAGTTTGGTGCTGAAGCTGCAGATAATATCTCTATTCTCTACGGTGGCAGCTGCAAGCCGAGCAATGCAAAAGAGATATTTTCAAAGCCTGATGTGGATGGTGGCTTGATTGGTGGCGCTGCTTTGAAGGCAGATTCATTCAAGGGAATCATTGACGCTTGGAAATAGTACTTTGAATAGTTTATATAATAGAGGAAAGTGGACGCTTGTCCACTTCTTCTATTTTTCTTATTTGGTATCATGAAACTCCTTTTGACCGTAACCACAGCCTTGGGATTGGTGAGTACACCGGTCTTTGGCCAAAGTTTCACCGAGAAACTGCAACAAAAAACGGCAGGACAGGGTAGTGTGGTCATCTTTCAAGATGCAACGATCGACAATCTGGTGAATGGTAAAGCCCGCAACGGTGCCGTCGTTCCCTCGAAGAACGTGACTACACCGGCAAGCGGCAGCAAAACCACTCCCGCCGAGGGCAACCGCCTTGCGGAGAACGACACGACGGCTACCGGATTGACCAAGACATCGAGGAAGTCGGTGTTCATCACGGGCTATCGCATCCAGTTGTATGCCGGTAGCGACTCCCGAACATCGCGTCAGAAGGCTTACAACATAGGGAACCAATTCAAGGCGAAGTTCCCTACACTGCCTGTTTACACCCACTTTTATTCCCCCAGATGGACTTGCAGGGCAGGTGACTTCCGTACCTACGAAGAAGCCAGCAATTACTTGCATCAGTTGCAACAGATGGGAGGCTTCAACGAAGCCGCTATTATCAAGTGTAAGATACAGGTGAGTTACTAAACTATATGATGAACGAAGACATTCAATTTGAGCACCAGCAGAAAGAGTTGCAAGCACTGACGCAACTCTTTAAGGAAGAACTCGAAATACTCGGAGAGGACACAGAACGCGACGGACTCTTGAAGACACCGCTCAGAGTGGCCAAGTCCATGCTCACGTTAACACGTGGATACAAGATGGACGCCCTTGCCGTGCTTCAGTCGGCGAAGTTCAAAGAAGACTATCGACAGATGGTCATCGTGAAAGACATCGACTTCTTCTCTCTGTGCGAACATCATCTGCTGCCGTTCTACGGCAAAGCACACATCGCCTACATTCCCAACGGTTACATCACAGGCCTGAGCAAGATTGTTCGAGTGGTGGACATCTACTCACACAGGCTGCAAGTGCAAGAACGCATGACGACACAAATCAAGGAATGTATTCAAAAGGCCCTGAACCCCCTCGGTGTGATGGTGGTGATAGAGGCGAAGCACATGTGTATGCAGATGCGCGGAGTAGAAAAACAGAACTCCATCACGACGACGAGCGACTTTACAGGAGCATTCACCCGTTCAGAGACGCGCTCGGAGTTTCTCAACCTGATCGGGCACAATCCGCTCGCAGGCATTTGAGCCTGACCCATCGTTGAAGAACGTCCCCACAAGAGGAGGTAGACACAAACAATGGTGCCTACCTCCTCTTGTCTTATTTCGGACGAAACCAACCACAGACCCTCACCGGCGCAAAACACACATAATCGAACACAGACATAACAAAATGACAGTTTAAAATGAACTTAAACGACAAAAAGTCATTTTTCGACCTAAGATATTTGACAAATGAAAGAAATCAACTAATTTTGCAAACAAAAGGAGATAGATCTGTCGTGAAGCCTGTGACAACATCACAAAAGGGCCGAAAGATGACATAAGTTGGAAAAAAGAGAATGTAGTCAAAGACAGAGTGATCTCAACTAACATTGAATCATTATAAGAATATGACAGACAAGATCAGAAAAGAACAGGGACTTTACCTTAGTTCAAATGAACACGATGCGTGCGGCATCGGTATGGTGGTCAACATTCATGGAACGAAGAGTCATTCACTGGTAGACCAGGCATTGACGGTGCTCGAAAACATGCGACACAGAGGAGCTGAAGGGGCTGACAAGAAAACGGGCGACGGCGCCGGCATCTTGGTGCAAATACCTCACGAGTTTATTTTGTTGCAAGGAATAGCGGTACCGGAACGAGGTCGTTACGGAACGGGTCTGGTGTTCCTGCCCAAAGATGAAACACGACGTGCACAGCTCACCTCCATCATTGAAGAGGAAGCACAGAAAGCCTGTATGCAAATCACTCATTGGAGGGAAGTGCCTGTATGTTCGGAAGAATTGGGTGAATCGGCCCTTGAGACAGAACCGTGCACGGTTCAAATCATTGTCGTTCCGCAAAGCGACATCACCGGTGATGACCTGGAGCGACAGCTTTATCTGATGCGTAAGAAGATAGAAAGGCGCACCAACGATGCCGACTTCTATATGGTATCGTTGAGTTCGCGTCATATTATATATAAAGGTATGCTCTCAAGCCTGCAACTGCGCAAGTACTTCAAGGATCTGCAGAGTCCCTACTTCACAAGCGGTCTCGCCTTGGTTCATTCGAGGTTCTCTACCAACACGTTCCCGCGTTGGTCGTTGGCCCAGCCCTTCCGCCTCTTGGCCCACAATGGCGAAATCAACACCATCCGAGGCAATCGCGCCTGGATGGCTGCTCGCGAAAACGTGCTTTCGTCGTCGTTACTGGGCAAGACCAAGGATCTATCGCCCATCGTCGAGCCCAACATGAGCGACAGTGCTTCGCTGGACAACGTGCTTGAATTCTTGGTGATGAGCGGACTCAGTCTGCCTCAGGCCATGGCCATCCTGATACCGGAGAGTTTCAACGACCGAAATCCCATCAGTCAGGAGTTAAAGGACTTCTATGAATACTATAGCATCTTGATGGAGCCCTGGGACGGTCCTGCTGCTTTGATCTTCAGCGATGGAAGGTATGCAGGTGGTATGTTGGACCGCAATGGATTGAGACCCGCTCGATACACGCTCACTACGGATGGCTTCATGATTGTAGCCAGTGAGGTGGGAGTGATGGACATTGATCCGTCTAAAGTAGCCGAGAAAGGCCGTTTGCAGCCGGGCAAGATCCTACTGATCGATACCGAAGAAGGCAAGATCTACTATGACGGCGAAATCAAAGAGAAGCTGGCGACCGAACATCCGTATGGAAAATGGTTAAGTACGAACCGTATTCAGCTTGAAAAGTTGAAGAGCGGACGTAAAGTCGACAACTGCGTGCCTAACTTCGGCCGAAAACTGCGTGGATTTGACTTCGGCCAGGAAGACATCGACCGCACCATCATCCCGATGTGTGTGAATGGATCGGAACCCAGTGCCGCCATGGGTAACGACACACCTTTGGCAGCCCTGAGTGACCGCCCGCAAATCTTCTTTAACTACTTCCGCCAACAATTTGCGCAAGTAACCAACCCCGCAATTGACCCCATTCGAGAGGAACTCGTGATGAGTCTCACCGAGTACATCGGTGCAGTGGGGTCGAATATCCTCAATCCCGACGAAGGAAACTGCAAGATGGTACGTCTTCCGTACCCCGTACTCAACAATACGCAACTCGATTTGCTCTGTAACATCCGCTACAAAGGGTTCAACAGCATCAAATTGCCCATCGTGTTTGAGATCTCCAAGGGTGAAGATGGCTTGCGCCAGAGTTTACTCGACCTCTGTCACAAGGCGGAAGAGAGCGTTGAGCAGGGATTCAACTATATTATCTTGTCCGACCGATTCATTGACGAGACGCATGCACCCATTCCCTCGCTTCTTGCCGTGAGCGCCGTACATCACTACCTCATCGCAGTAGGCAAGCGCGTACAGACTGCACTCATTGTAGAGAGTGGAGAAATCAAAGAAATCATGCATTCGGCCTTGTTGTTGGGTTACGGCGCTTCCGCCGTGAATCCGTACATGGTGTTTGCAGTCATTGACGACCTTGTAAAGAAAGGAAAGATACAAGAGAACTACGAGACAGCAGAGAAGAATTACATCAAAGCAACCTGTAAAGGCTTCTACAAAATCATGTCGAAGATGGGAATCTCCACCATACGTAGCTATCGCGGTGCCAAACTGTTTGAAAGCATCGGTCTGAGCGAAGAATTGCTGCACCAGTACTTCGGCACTGAGATCTCGACCATTGGCGGTATCGGTCTGAAACAGGTGGCTCACGACGCAATTGCATTCCATGACAAGGCTTATAGCATGCAGAAAGAGGCTGACGACACCGACTTGCTACCCAATAACGGACAATTTTCATACCGGAAAGACGGCATACGTCATGCCTGGACACCCGAAGTGATAGCGACTTTGCAGTTGGCCACCCGCACCGGCGACTATGCGAAGTATAAACAATATACGTCCTTGGTTGACAACAAGGAAAAACCCATCTTCATCCGTGACTTGATGGACTTCAAGCGTGCCGAACAACCCCTTCCCATCGACGAAGTAGAACCCGTCAGCGACATTGTGAAGCGATTTATCGCTGCGGCCATGAGCTTCGGAGCCTTGAGCATAGAAGCACATGAGGCTATCGCCCTTGCAATGAACCGACTCGGCTCTCGCAGCAACACGGGTGAAGGGGGAGAAGACAGCGATCGATTCAAAGGCATGCGTGACGGCGTTTCGCTCAACAGTAAAATCAAGCAAGTTGCGTCGGGACGTTTCGGTGTAACGACCGAATACCTCGTCAATGCCGAAGAAATCCAGATCAAAGTAGCTCAAGGCGCCAAGCCCGGAGAGGGAGGACAGCTTCCGGGATTCAAAGTCAACGAGATCATCGCCAAGACACGACACTCAATACCGGGCATTTCACTCATATCACCGCCCCCACATCACGACATTTACTCCATAGAGGACCTGGCTCAGCTCATATTCGACCTCAAAAACGTTAACCCCGAGGCTGCTGTCAGTGTGAAGTTGGTAGCAGAAAGCGGCGTTGGAACCATTGCTGCCGGTGTAGCCAAGGCCAAAGCAGACCTGATTGTCATATCAGGAGCTGAAGGCGGTACCGGAGCATCTCCCATGTCATCCACCCGCTATGCCGGTATCTCGCCGGAGATAGGTCTTTCAGAGACGCAACAAACCTTGGTGACCAACGGACTGCGCAAACAGGTGAGACTTCAGACCGATGGTCAGATTAAAACGGGACGCGACATCATTGTCATGGGACTGCTCGGAGCTGATGAGTTTGGCTTCGGTACGTTGTTGCTCATCTTGTTGGGCTGTGTGATGATGCGTAAATGCAATACCAATATGTGTCCCATGGGCGTCGCCACCCAAGACCCCCAATTACGCAAGTACTTCAAGGGTAAAGACGACTACATCGTGAACTTCTTCACCTTCATGGCACAGGAGGTGAGAGAGTATTTGGCCGAGATGGGCTTCAGACACTTCGACGACATCATCGGCCGCACCGATTTGATTGTCAAGAAACCCACTCAAGACGGCAAATACAGCACGCTTGACTTTAGCAGGTTGCTCTTGAAGAACGACTCGAACGACTCGCTACACTATGACGGCAGGCCCTACCAACAGTTGGAGGCCCCGATGGACGACCGCATCATTGCCGAATGCAGTGACGCCTTGACTCGCCGCATGGTCACACATCAGGAGTATCACATCAAAAATACCGATCGTGCCGTCGGCACCAAGCTCTCCGGACTCTTGGAGAAACAATACGGACACGATTACCTGCCTGACAGCACCCTCAACATCACCTTCCGTGGTTCGGCAGGACAGAGTTTCGGAGCTTTTCTGTGCAGCGGTATCCACCTACACCTCGAAGGCGAAGCCAATGACTACTTTGGTAAGGGCCTGAGCGGAGGTCGAATAGCCATCCTTCCCCCTCGCCGAAGCAAATTCAAGGCTGAAGACAACATCATTGCCGGTAATACGGGTCTGTATGGAGCCACGAGAGGCGAGCTTTATGTCAATGGTCAGGTAGGAGAACGCTTCGCCGTGCGCAATTCCGGAGCGATTGCGGTGATTGAAGGGGCCGGTGACCACTGCTGCGAATATATGACAGGAGGAAGGGTAGTAGTGCTCGGACGCACTGGAAGCAATTTTGCAGCCGGTATGAGTGGTGGAATCGCTTACGTCTGGGATCCTGAGGGACGATTTGACTACTTCTGCAACATGGAAATGGTGGAACTCAGCTTGGTAGAAGACAGCGCTTCGCGTACGGAGTTGCGAGAACTGATCCATAACCACTGGCAATACACCGACTCCCGGCTTGCCCGCATCATGTTGGACGATTGGCAACACTACGTTCAACAGTTTATACAGGTGATACCCATCGAGTACAAGAAGGTTATGCAGGAAGAGAAAGACCGTAAACTGCGTGATCGCATCAATAACATCTGGAAAGAGTTCTAATTATTCACATCACTTTAATTAATTCGAGTCGTTCTCGGCAACGAGGATCACTCCAAACAACAAGAAACAAATCATGGGAAACCCTAAAGCATTCATGAATATACCCCGCAAGGAAGCGGGTTACCGTCCGATTCACGACCGTATATTGGACTACGGAGAAGTTGAGCAGACATTAAACTCTAAAGACCGTCAAGAACAGGCCAGTCGTTGTATGAACTGCGGTGTGCCCTTCTGTCATTGGGCCTGTCCCACGGGTAGCAAGATACCCGAATGGAACGATGCGCTCTATCGTGGAGAGTGGGAACTGGCTTATAAGCGTCTGGTTCAGACCAATGAGTTCCCCGAGTTTACGGGGCGCGTGTGTCCTGCACTCTGTGAAAAGAGCTGTGTTCTCAACGAAGTGATGCATGAGCCCACGTGTAATAGGGAAAACGAGTGTGCAATCATCGAACGCGCCTTTCAAGAGAGTTACATACAACCCTGTAAGCCCACCCGAATAGGCAAGCGTGTGGCCGTGATCGGTGCCGGACCGGCCGGTTTGGCCACAGCCAACCGCCTGAACAAGGCCGGAGTGGAGGTCACCGTATTCGACCGCAACGAAGCACCGGGGGGATTGCTACGTTATGGAATCCCTAACTTCAAGCTCAACAAGGCCATCATCGACCGACGCATCCGATTGATGGAGGCTGAAGGCATTCGTTTTGAATGCAACAAGGACATTGACCCCTTACAACTACCCGAGGGCTACGACGCTTATGCCATTTGTACGGGTACACCTACGGCCCGCGACCTCTCGGTGAAAGGACGTGAGTTGAAAGGCATCCATCTCGCACTTGACTACTTGGGTCAACAGAACCGCGTACTGGCCGGGCAGACTTTCACACCGGCCCAGCGCATCACCGCAAAAGGGAAGAAAGTGCTCGTTATAGGCGGTGGAGACACCGGTTCCGACTGCATCGGAACCGCTCACAGACAAGGTGCGGTGTCGGTAACGCAAATAGAGATTATGCCCAAGCCTCCTGTCGGAGTGAACCCGGCCACGCCGTGGCCCAATTGGCCCGTGATATTGAAGACAACCTTCGCCCACGAAGAAGGTTGTGAACGACGTTGGCTGTTGAACACGAATCAATTCATTGGCAACGGTGGTAAAGTGACGGGCGCAGAGGTAGAAGGAGTCGTCTGGCAACCCAATCCAGAGGGCGGACGTCCCATCATGAAACTCGATGGCAAGAAAGAAGTGATTGAATGCGACCTTGTATTGCTGGCCATGGGCTTCATCAAGCCCCAACAACCCACCTTCGCCGAACATGTTTTTGTGGCGGGTGACGCAGCCAACGGTGCCAGCTTGGTCGTGCGGGCCATTGCATCGGGTCAACAAACGTCCAAAAAGATTTTAGATTATCTCAAGAAATAACAGTAGTATAGATTCAATTCGGTTCGTTTTTTCCAACATCTCGGCCGGTAACCTCTTGCATGCGGGTTGCCGGCCTTCTTGTTGCTACTAAGATGAGACCAACAAAGATGGTTCAAAACATGCAGGACGATGATATTTATCCAATATTCCTTCAGTTGATACTTTCACGGGCGTATAAAAAATGATAACTTTGCAAAATAGATAATGTCATCTATCGATCAATTACGGAAATATGAAACAACTATTGGTTACATTGTGTATATGGCTGGCTTGTCAGCAATTTGTTGAGGGTAAAAACAAAGAAGTATCAGTCTCGTCGTTTGGAGCTATACCCAATGACGGAATGAACGATGCGGCAGCCTTGCGCAAAGCGGCAGAATATTGTCGTCAACATCGAGGTGTAACCCTGCGCCTCGAACCCGGTGTCTACCAATTTTCAGACCCGACGGCGGCCGATATAGAGCGACGCGCCATCAATGGCGAGCTCGGCAACGGTCTGGAGGTGCAGTGGCAACTGTTTAACCCTCGCAAACCATACGTAACCGGCCTTGACTTTACCGGAGCACGCGACCTAACGATTCTGGCCGAAGGTGCCGTGCTCGAGGTGGAAGGGTGGATGGAGGTCATGTCATTCGTTCAGACCCGCAACCTGACCTTGAAAGGTCTCACCATAACCTATCGTCGTCCTGCAGCCACCGAAGCACGCATCGTGAGCAACGGGCCCGACGGATTTCTCGCCGAGTTCGACCCCCAGTTGTACCGATATATAGACCATATCGTGCAAGGACGACTCTATTTCTACAGTCAATCCAAACAAAGGTTCTACTATGCGCACACCGGTAAGATGGAGTTAGTGCGTCCAGGTCTCATCCGTGTGGAGTCGCACGACCTTCCTCCTGTCGGAGACTACCTCATTATCCGTTATGGGGGACATTATCGGCCTTGTATCATGCTCAAAGAGTCGCGCGACGTGACTGTTGAGAACGTCACGATACATAGTTTTCCGGGCATGGGAATCGTGGGTCACCTGACAGAGAACATCCTCATCGATGGTTTGAAGGTGGTTCCGGAACCGGGACGATACAGTTCTACCAACACCGATGCTACCCACTTCACCTCTTGCAGCGGACAGCTGACCATTCGGAACTCGATCTTCAAAGGTAACGGCGACGATTGCACCAATGTGCACAATTATTATTATACGATATACCCTCAAACGCAGCAGCCCCGCCAAGTTGAGATCAAGATTGAAGGGGCAGACCTCCACGCTCAATCGTTGGACTATCCCACAAAAGGTGACACCTTGCTGCTGGTGGACCGTGAGTCGCTCGAAACCCGTGACCGTTTTGTGGTGCGTGACGTCGACACCTCGGTCGTGAACTGGCAGGTGCTCGTCACCCTGAACAAGGATTTCCCTGCCGAAATGGAGAAATCGTGTTATTTGGTCAATCATACGCGTTATCCTCGCGTCAGCATCATCAACAACCGCGCTTCCTATGCCAACGCACGAGCCTTCTTGCTCAAGGTTCCACACAGTGTCATCACCGGCAACTACATCGAACACAGCACGCACACGGCGATTAAGTTGGGAGGCGAGCTCAGTTGGCGCGAAGCGAGTCCGGTTGAGTCGGCACTCATCGAGAACAACTATATTTCGGAGTGTGGTGAAGCAGTGGGAGAGGGTACAGCGTCGTGCGTCATGGTTTCGACCGAAGCACGCAAGACTCCGCCTTACGTCAATCGGAACATTATCATTCGTAACAATGTGTTCCACTCGCGCCAGCGGTATGCGATTCTGTTGCAAGACGCCGAAAACGTATTGATAGAGAACAATCGTATACAGGCAACCGACTATGTTCGTCAGGACCACTGCCGTCAGGTGACCATCAAAGATTATCCGCAAACTCCCACTCAGCCCTAACCAGCTTCAGACGCTTATCCCTATCAGAACGTGATGACCCAAAACCTCCTTCGTATTCTCCTCCTGCTTTTCGTATTCGGTACGTGTTGTGGCATACAAACCGATGCTCGGAAAAAGATGGAGAAGAAACGTACTCCCGTGATTCGTACTCCCGAACCCGATCCGGAGATTATCTTTACACCGCTTCATCCCAACTTGACGCCGCAGGAAGAAGTATCCCCCCCTGCCGACCGTGAAATGAGGTGGAAAGAGGGTATCGACGTTTCGCACTACCAGCACACCGTCGACTGGCAGGCCGTGGCCCGTGCCGACATTGCTTACGCCTACATGAAGGCGACCGAAGGTGTCAGCCTGATTGACGACCAATACGTGCGCAACATCACCGAAGCACGCAAGGCAGGCATCAAGGTGGGAAGCTATCATTTCTTTCGTGCCCATCTATCGGTCGAAGAACAGTTCAAGAACATGACGTCGATGGTAAAAAAAGAGGAACAAGACCTCCTGCCCATCGTCGATGTGGAGCATACCAACCGCTGTTCAACGTCGGTATTGGTTGCCCGACTCAAGAAATTCCTTGAACTCCTCACGCAACACTATGGCAAGAAGCCCATTCTGTATACTTTCGTCAACTTTTATAACAAACATCTGGCCGGTCGTGGTTTCGACGACTATCCGCTGATGATTGCTTTCTACCGTGACGCCCAACCGGTGCTTTCCGACGGACGTAAGTACACCATTTGGCAATATACATCGCATGGCGATGTGCCCGGTGTGGATGGCGATGTGGACCGCAGTATGATTATGGACGGCTTCTCCTTATTAGATATCCTGTATAAATAAGCACATTTCTATAGAAAGATGAATCTATTACACATCTCGATTGAATATATTGCAGCATCACCCTGCAGGGTGCTCTGCCAGATTTCATTGCCGGCACGCCGTCATGAAACCCATCCTTACTTGCTCACGCTCACTTCGACCGACGGTCGACTCTGGCAAGGCAGTCTGCCGGTTGGCGACTGGGCCGGTTCTACGGCCGAGCTGCGCTTCCAAGTGATGAATCAGGGCAAGATCATAGACGAAGAAGTGGTGGGCTACAGCCATCGCATCCGATTGCCTGAACATACCGACCTGTGCCTGCACTGTGCGTGGCGTCCTTCGGGCGATAACGCCTGTCTTTACACCACCGCCTTCACTGAGTGCCTTTTCCCCTTTGCCTCAAATCAGGTGACACCGACCTCGTCTCACGCTGACAACGAGCCCGAAACCCGGGCGAAGAGCCTGCTCACCCTGCGACTTCCCGAAGAATTGCCTCGTGGCGAAGGTGAATTGCGACTCACCGGCAATCAACCGCTCTTAGGCGACTGGAACCCGGCCGAAGCCCTGCCTCTGCGACGCGTAGGCCACTATGAATATGAGGTCAACCTTCCCTTGAACGAACTCCATTTTCCCTTGGAGTATAAGGTTGTTGTGTGGAACGAAGCCACACAGACGCCGCTTTGGGAGGAGGGCTTCAACCGCCGACTCGAACGACCCTTTCTACAGGGTGGTGACGTGCTCGTCGAAGAGACTCCGGTGCGTATTTCCCAAACGCAACCACGTGTAGCGGGTCTGGTTGCCCCTGTCTTCTCCATGAGGAGCCGCTGTAGCGGTGGTGTTGGAGACTTTGGCAGCTTGTCAGCCATGATCGATTTCGTGTCGTCGGTGGGATTGCGCGTGCTACAAATCCTCCCCATCAACGATACGACACGTTCCGGTACGTGGGCCGACTCTTATCCGTACAACGCCATCTCTGAGTATGCCCTGCATCCGATGTATTTCGACCAGGCTGCAATCAAGCGTCTGCTTCCACCCGAGGTCTATCAGACTTATGAGACCACGTGTCAGGCCTGTGAAGACCACGACACGGTCGACTACGAGGCTGTCAACAGAGTAAAGGAACAGTTGTTGCGCGAAGTTTATCGCTTGCATTTCCCTCGGGTAAGCCAGACGCCGGCCTACCGGACCTTTGTCAAGCGCGAAGCTCACTGGCTTTGGCCATATGCGTGCTATCGTTTCCTGCAACAACACTTCGGAACGTCCGACTTCAGACAATGGCCGCAGTTCAGTCACTATCAAGAGCAACATCTACGACGTTGGATTACGGACCAAGGACATGAGAACGAAGTAAATTATCATCAGTTCATCCAATATGAACTCTTCACCCAACTGAGTTCGGTGCATCGTAAGGCCCGAAGATGCGGTGTAATACTCAAAGGCGACATTCCCATCGGCGTCAGCCGCGACAGTGTGTCGGCTTGGACTCATCCTACACTCTTTCACTTCGACGGACAGGCCGGCGCTCCCCCTGACTTCTTCTCCAAGGACGGACAAAACTGGGGCTTCCCAACCTATCATTGGGAGAACATTCTGCTCGACGACGGCCGGTGGTGGAAAGATAGACTGCGATACATGGCTCATTTCTTCGACGCCTACCGCATTGATCACGTCTTGGGATTCTTCCGCATTTGGGAAATACCTTATCCCCTGCGTTCAGGCATGGTGGGACACTTCAATCCGGCCCTGCCTTTTGACGAACAAGAGATTCGTCGCTATGGTTTCCGTGCCGACATCCGTGTCACATCACCCTCCACCCACACCGAAGAGGAGATGAAACAGAGCCTGTTCCTCGCTGCATCAGAACCTAACAAGTGTCATCCGACCATCGCAGGAACCTCGACCGAAGCTTTCCGAGCCCTTGACGAGAACGACCGTCGGGCCTACGAACAGCTGCACAACGATTACTTCTATCGTCGTCACGATGAATATTGGACCAAACTGGCTCTCCATAAGCTCTCACTCGTCACGCAAGCCACCCGTATGCTTCCGTGTGCCGAAGACTTGGGTATGATTCCGACTTGTATGAGAACGGTTTTGAACTCACTCCACATTCTATCGCTCGAAGTGGAGAGCATGCCCAAGTACTCCTGGAATCGTTTTGCCGACGTTCAGCAGAATCCCTACCTCTCAGTCGACACCATTACGACCCACGACATGGAGCCCCTTCGCAAATGGTGGAAGAATCATCCCGATGACGCCCAGACTTACTACCAGAGTTGCCTTCGTCGTGCTCCGGGCGAGGCTCGCCCCGAACTGTTGACACCCGGGTTGGCCTCTGAAATCATCTTACGTCACCTGCAATCTCCCTCAGCCTTGTGCATTTTGGCCCTGCAGGATTGGCTGGCCATGGCCCCACGCTTCTGCGACAGCGACGCCGACAAGGAACAAATCAATGATCCGGCCAATTCACGACACTATTGGCGTTATCGCATGCTCTTCGACATTGAGAAACTCAAGGCGTCTCCTGAAATCAAACAGATGTTTGCCTCCGTGATGAACTTCTCTTCACGCACAATCAACTGACGCCCGTCTCCGTTTCACCTGAAAACCTGCAAACAGTACCCATCGAATGGTCTGTTTGCAGGTTTTTTCGTGATGATGGATAGGGTCGAAAGGCAGGCGACGACCTTTTATCTATACTACAAAAAACAAGTAGGGGCACGTTTCCTCACGGAAACGCACCCCAAGAGAAATTGATGTAATAATTTAAAATGCGATGTTCATACCCAAGCTGACACTGCCTTTACCTGATAGAGGCAATCCTTGCTTGGCCAAAGAGCCCAACGTGTGGTCCATGGCGAGAAACAGGGTATAACCTTTGGGATGAATGCTACAAATCCAACCGAATGAGGCACCATAACTACCCACGGCCGTATTGATTCCGGCCCCGAACCATTTGAGGGGAGATACGTTGGCCGACAAACGGAACTCGGTCCAAGAATATTCACCCTGAATGCGAGTTGTATTGAGCAGGCCGAACTTCAACTTGTCGTATAATGGGAACGTATATTCCGCGCCGAGGTTGAGGGTAGCGCCTAACATGCGTGTTCTGCTGCCTTGATCGCCATTATCTTGCAACTCATAGAGGCTGGCGATGCCTTCTTCCAAACGATCCATCTCGTTCTCGAAGCTGTTGGTGGCGTTATCGTCCACATTAAAGATGTAACGATCTGTTGTGAAGGTTTGTACACCATTGGTCGAGGCTACCATGTTGTTGTTCCAGTTGATAAAGCCCAGATCCAAGAGTGAAGCGCTGAACGTCCAGTCCTTGTTGAGCTTAAACTCAGCACCTAAATCAACCGCAAGACCAAAACCATTAGGACCACCTCCGTCCACATCAACGTCGTCGACGTAAGTATGGCGCACTTCTTGTCCCTCTGCGCCTCTCAGCTTCTCGGTTGTCTTGTAAGTAAAGCCCTTCACGCTTGTTTGCACCTTCGCATCAGTCGTGGCCATCCACTGATCTTCTCCCAACGTAAGTGATGCGTTGTTGAACTCAGCGTCAACGTTACCACCACCAAGCAAGAATTTGAGTGTTCCACCCACTTTCCATTGCTCGTTAAGCTGTCTTGAATGACCAAAGCCCAGCTCGACATACGCATCAGCGTGAGCATTGAAATCTTTTATGTCGTATGTCTTGTTTTCAGGACCTTCCTTGGCCAAACGCAGCAACGAACCGGGCACGGTGAGGCCGACATTGGCACGCACATTGAGGCTAATGGTGTTGTAGCCCCCGAATCCTTTGAAACCTGCTGACAAAACGTTCAGTTTGACGTCGGTTCCGATGCGGTTCTTGTCATGAACGTTCTTCAAGAACTCTGCTGCGCTCACATTCGGGTTCAGGAAGGTAGTCGTCTTCCCGTTCACGTTATAGAGGATATTGTCAACACCGATGTTACTGCGCAGACCCACGTTGATGTTTCCCAACGCCGGAATGGAAACGAAGTTCTTGTCATTGCCTAACGCCGGATTCATACTGTAACGGTAGAGGTATCCCTCGGTGAAATAACCTGATTTGGTTTCTTGTGCCATTGCTGTTGCACTAACAAAGAACAGCATCAGTGCAATCCATGATTTTATAGAGTGTTTCATGATCTTTGTTTCTTTAATAATGAGCCTAATAAGGGTGCTGTTATAATTCCTTTTCATACGAACCGGACACTTTTATCTTCATGTTCTTCAGTTGAATGGTCTGTGTCGGCTTCAATGGCGAATTGCCATCAGAGCCCAACAGTGTTGCTTCAAGCTGGATGCCGTCGAGGTGACGGATGTCGCCCTCTACACTAATCTCTATCGGCTCTGACATGTTTTCATACAACTGCTTGTTGACCTTGGCCACGATGGGACTTCCGTTGGGATGACAGATTTTGTTACCGTTTACATCCAGCGGATAGGCATAGAAGTCGGCCTTGAGCGGAAGGTCGGTAGCACACTCGGCCAGAACGGTGATCTTTGAGATAATCAGTGCGTCGAGGTCGTCGTCGTTCCATCCGTCCATGGTGGTGACGTACTTGATGCGACTCTCGGAGGTGAGCTGCAGAGGTGCGTAGAATACCCACTTTCCGTCCACCGGTTCTATGTTGGTGTTGAGTTGGAAGTTGTTCACGCTCTGAACGGGGATGTTCGGGTTGACTACCTCGATGCCAATGCTCTCGGGTATCTTCTCTCCACTCAATACATTGCCCAAGGTGCTGAACGCCTCATGACTGGCGGCCGAGAAGTCTACGTCAATCTTCCCTGCGCCATCTTCAATCTGACCTTTATAATAGGTATCGGGCTTCTTGGGTGAGATGCAATATTGGTTGTTGGCTGCTCCCAAGCGGATGCCTTCGGGGTTGTCGAGGGTGTAGTCCTTCACTACCGAGCCTTGATAAGAAGTCAACCGCAGGTTGGCCATGGCATAGAGACCGTAGGTGTGGAGCGGATTGGTCGATTCAAAGTAGATTTGCGGGTTGGCCAGACGGATGTCGGTACCGGTTTGGTTGAGTACCTCGGGTATATCCGACAAATCGATGGGGTCAATGTTGATGCCGTCGATGTCATATTGAATCTGTCCGCTGAAGTTCTGTATCTCAATGTTCGACATTTTGGGTGCGCAGACGTATTTCACGGTAGCGGGCAGGGCCTCACAGAAGGCTTCGAGGTCGACTGTGCCGTCGTTATTGCGATAAGCCGGCAATACGTTGGAGTCGTAGATACAGATCTTTCCGTCGGTGGCTTTCAATATAGCGTCCATGGTGAAGCAACCGTCGTTCAACTGAATGCCGGCGGACTTGTCAAGAGCGCTGACCGTGAGTTGGAAGGTAAAGGCATGGTTGGTGGTTGCAGCCTCGTTAATCTGAATCTTACCCGTTTCAGGGTCGTAAGAGCCCACATTCAGGCTGGCCGTCAAGCCAGGGGTGAATTGCATAACGACATTTTCGAGCTGAATCTCGTCAACGACACTTTGCAAGCCGTTAAAGCTCATCCGAATGGTCATCTGCAGATCGTTTACACCCACCCGTTCTATCGACACAATCGATGCGTCGACGTCGTTGGCTTCATAATGAATGTCGGTCGACTTGTCGGAGAGGTCGTAAGATACCAGTAACTGACCCGAAGCGGCACGTGTGGACATCACAATGATGCCCCCGAAAGAGTTGCTCATGCGCAGTTCATCCTCAATGGGGGTGATGGAAGGTGCCGCAGCGGTGAATCCGGGCACTTTGATGGTGGAAGAATGGAATGTACCGCTTTCCACTACGGCATACTCGCCGTTCTCTTGCTTCTTAATCTGACTGTTTTCATCCATGTCCAACATGGCATCGAGGGTGATTACATCCAGATTGAGAGGAATTGTCAGTTCTTTCACGTTCACGCCAACCGTGGTGTCGATGTCTGACAGGTCGTAGTCATTGTTCGTACACGAACTTAGACACAGGGTAGCTGCTGTTACGAACAACGGCAGATACTTTTTTCTGAATAATTTCTTCATCGATTGTATGGATTGAGTTATTTAAATCGTATGTCGAGTGCAGCGTGGTGTTGAAAACACAAAGTTAATCCTTTTTAAATAATAAAGTCTACTTTGGAACATAAAAAGTGGAAATAGTACCACTCATTATATAATAATAGTAATAATTGTTTTAGAAAAACTTTGCTTTTGTCAATGGACCGACGCATTTGGAAGCACATTTTCGTGCTCCTTGTCATTCCATGAGGTACAACCGTTCCACGCCGAATCGGTCGGCCAACCGCTTCCGTTCCTCCGGTTCGGCGGCAAACAGAGCCGTAGAAAGGGCTTCGCCTTCAGCCCCCGAGGCTGTCACCAAGGCAAGGGCACGTTTGCCCGTAACGTAACGACCGCTTCGTGGGTGGATGATGTGTCTGCGTTGGTCGCTGTCATTGCCCGATGTGGTCAGACATTCATCCTGAAGCGTGATGGGCAAGGCTCCTGCTGCGGTGTGGCTCACCTGCCACGGATGCGTTCCACCCGGTTGTCGGCCCAGAGCCATGACCGAACTGTTTCCCATGTTGATGAGGGCATGGCCGACATGGCGCCTTTCGAGTTCGGTTCGGATGCAATCGAGGGCATAGCCTTTCAAGAAGCCCGAAAGATTAAGCCGTATACCCGGCTGATTGAATGTAATTTGACGATTTTCGTTCAAGTGTATCTGCGAGAAGGTCTCGTCGGAATAGTGGTCAGAGTCGATGGCGATGTCAAAGAGGCCGTCGGTAAGTTGATGATAGTTCCGGCAGGTTTGCAACATGGTGTAAAGGGTCGCGCTGAGGGTGACTTCAGAACCATACGCTTCCCGGTTGACGCGCGACAGTTCGCTCTCGGGATCGTAGCAGTTGCCGACGGCTTCGAGCCGGCGGAGGAGTAGGGCGATGGCTTCGGCCGTTTCGCATAAAACAGACTCCGCCCCATCGCCGAGAAGGGCTAAATCGACTCGCGTGTGCATGGATTCAAACCAAACATAACACAGACGCGTTCCGTCTTGAAGCTCTCTACAGAGATGGGGCAGGGTCATCAGGAGCTATTTTACAGCTCTTTTATCTTCACATTCTTGTACCACACTTCGTCACCATGGTCTTGCAAGAGGATGTGACCGTCGGTATTGCCGAAGTTGGGCCAATTGCGATACTTGCTATAGGCCACCAAGGCGTTCCACATCTGGTTGTTGCGCTCATACTCCAACAACTTGACACCGTTGAGCCAGTGTTCCACATGATTTCCCTTCACAACGACCACAGCGGTGTTGAAGTTATTGAAGTCAAAGGGCTTTTTGTCCGGCGCCGGGATCAGATCGTAGAGCGAACCCAGCTTGCGGTTACCTTTTACACCCAGTTTGGCGTCGGGGTGATTGTTGTCGTCAAGTATTTGGAACTCGCATCCGATGGCAGAACCCTCGCCTTTGTTCATATCAGGGTTGACAAAGTACTTAATTCCGCTGTTCGCACCCTTGGTGATCTTGAAATCTACCGACAAGATGAAGTTCTGATACTTGCGGACGGTAACAATATCGCCACCATTGGCTGATTCTGCTCCGTTACTCGGCAAAACCTTCAGGATTCCGTTCTCCATCTTCCATCCCTTCGCAGGAAAGGTTGTCAACTTGGCTCCACGCCATCCGTTTGACGTTTGCCCGTCCCAGAGGAGCTTCCAGCCGTCTTTCTGCTCCGTGGGTGAGAGGGTATTGTCCGTGCTGTTGACTTCAGGTGCAGTCGATTGTGTGAGATAGTCAGCCACGTTTTCGGTGCATATGCGCAGGTTGCGCCATGATACCGTCTTGCCTTCGTCTTGTTTGTTACCGATTTGGTGCACTTGCAGGGCAATAAAGCCTGAAGCGGTCTTGGTGTCCCAGATGTTAGCACATGCAACGCCGTTAATCCAGGTGCGCATGTAACTGCCGCAAGCCTCGATGCGAGCTTTATTCCACTCGTTGCGCTTGAAGGCAGTCTTGGCGGAAGGATTTTTGGTGAGAGGATAGAGCCATCCGCGGCGGGCTTCGTCGTAAATACCGCCGCTCCATGCTCTATCTGAGGGGTCTATCTCAAATTGATAGCCGTGTACACGACCATTATTGACTGTTTTAAGGCTCTCACTACGGAACTGTACGCCCGAGTTGAGTCCGTCGGCTACCTTGAACTCGAACTCGAGGATAAAGTCACCGTAGTTTTCCTTCGTACAAAGGAAGGAGTTGGGCGTTCCCAGCTTGGAGTAGCCCACTATAGCCCCGTTTTCCACCTTGTAAGCAGCTTTGCCGTTCAGTTGATGCCAGCCTTTGAGGTTTTTACCGTTGAAGAGCGGTTTCCAGTTCTGACTCATAACGGGCATGGCCATCAAACCGGCCAGGGCCAGGGTGATAAGATATTTCATCTTGGTTGATAGGATTAAATTACATAGAAGTCTTCCCATCCTCTTCTGGGCGGCATACCCGTGAGGAGGGCGTTGGCAAACTCATTATTGGTGAAACGCTTGGTGCGCGTGTCGAAGAAGAGTTGCGCATTGAGGCGTTGGGCAATCACTCCAAGGCAGAATACCTGACCGAGAACGCCGTTGATCTCGAACGGAGAGCGGGTCTTCTCGATACCTTGGCACGCACGCAGGAAGTTGACGTAGTGATTGGACGGACTCTTGGGTACTTCGGGCAGTTTCGACTTCATCTCCTCAGCCTTTTCCTTGGGAATGATGCTCAGTGTACTGCCGTGACTGCCTCCCTTGAATATCAAATCCTTTGAATAGATGATTTTTCCGGGATTCAACTTGGCCACCGGGGTCTTTCCTTGGTTGGTTGAAGGCACATTCGCATTGTATTCGGAGTTGCCGTAGCCTTTTGGAAGGGGTGGAAGGTTATCAATACCGTCGTACCACGTGATGTCGCAGGGCGGCATCGACCCGCGTGCAGCAAATTTGAAGAGGATCGTAGACGAGAACGGGAAGAAAAAGTCGTTGTGACCCTTAGCATACTTCATGGTAATCTCATAAGGCAGTCCCAACTCCAGGAACTCGTGTACCGTATCAATCAAGTGAGCACCCCAATCACCCAAGGCACCCATACCATAATCGTACCAACATCTCCAGTTGCCCTGATGTAGCTTCTCTGAATAGTCATGATACGGACACGCTCCTATCCATGTGAGCCAGTCCATGTGCTCGGGCATAACGTCTGCATCCGGATATTTGTAGATATTAGCGTCGAAATTGTGCCAACGGCGAGCGTTATTCATATGAGCCGTTACCGCCGTGACATCTTTGATGATGCCTGCATCCTTCCACGCCTTGAACTGGAAGTAGTTGGCCTCGGAATGACCTTGATTACCGACCTGAGTAGCTACGTTCGGACGTTTCTTGGCGGCCTGCATGAGCAGTTCTGCTTCCATGAAGGTTCGTGTGATGGGCTTCTCGATATAAATGTGTTTGTTATACTTGAGTGCCATCATGCAGATAGGGAAGTGGATGTGGTCAGGGACCGAAGCACACACTGCTTCAAAGGTGTTTCCATACTTTTCAAACAAGTCCCGGAAGTTACGCACCCTGATCGCATTCGGGTACATATTGAGTACCTTCTGACACTGCTTTCCATCAAGGTCCACGTCGCACAATGCTACGACGTCAACCATGCCGGTTTTCTCAAATTCAGCGATGTTTTGCTCTCCACGGTTACCGATGCCGATATAAGCAATCTTTACCTTGTCGGATTTCGCTGCCGCCCACTCCTTGGAGGTCATGGGTTGTGCAAACAATCGGTTGGATGAACCCAAAGCGAGTCCCGCTGCAGCCATACCAACCTCTTTAAGGAAGTCTCTTCTTGTTGACATTGTTAATATTTTATTGTAGTTTTCTTTTTAAACAACCTTTTTACACCGGCAATCACGAGTCGGATAATGACCCACAACACGTAAAGTACCAGGGTAAAGGCAAGTACGTAGAAAATTGAGGTGATCATCTCGATGGCAGGAGCGTGGTACGAAATGATTGCATACACGTTCACTCCAAAGGAAATGATGAAACAGACGATGACTGAAGCGATCTCTATCTGTTGTTGTCGGCGAGTGATGATAATATCTTTCATTCTTTCGGTAATGCTTGGGTGTTATACGATGGATAGTCGATTTTATACTCTGCAGGGAAGTCCATAATGGTTCCGTTGGTGATGGCTTCATGGCCTAACAGGCACAAAATGCTGGCGTAGTAGCCTTCTTCAGCAATGCGATGAGGCTGCTTGCCTGTGATGACGGCTTCTATAAAGGCAAACAGGTTCAGAGATGTTCCGTCATTGTCCGGCTCCTTGCCCAAGATATACTCGCCTTTGTTCTGATTGGCCGTTTCCGGTGCCCAACTCGTGCCGGCGAAAGGTAGTGCACCGAAGATTTCGTTCTCCCACTTGTTGATCAACTGCAAAAAGGCCGGAGCCGGGTCGATTGTTTCGTAGTAGAACTTTCCTCTTTCGGGTTCCAGCGTACCAAGATTGCCCAGAATCTGCTCTTCCAAGCCGTAAAACTTGTTGGCAATGTCTGAACCCCAGGTCATCATCTCTCCCTTGTCGAAGGTGTAAATGGTGTTGATGTTGTCATAAACCTCTCTACCGTCCTTCCAGAAGGTGATCGCACCGTGTCCCATCACTTTTTCAGGCAGTTTACCGAGTGCCCACGTTCCCACCTGCAGCTGATGGCAGGCCAACTCGGTCATAAGACCCTTCGACCGCTCTTTATAGAGACGCCAGTTAATGTGTTTCTCCAGTTCTGGAGACGGTACAGGCCTACGCCAATCGCCGTTTCGGTTCCAGAAGGCATGAATACAGTTCACCGGACCGAACAAACCTTGGTGAATCATGGCCATCGCCTTGATATAGCGAGGGTCGAAGAGGCGCTGCTGACCCGAGAAGAAGATTTTGCCGGTCTCAAGATGTTTGTCATACATCTGTTTGCACTCCGCCATCGTGTAGCCGATGGTCTTTTCGCAGAATACATGCTTACCGGCATCATACGCATCGAGTACGATTTGACAGTGTGTGAACAAAGGCGTTGCCACCACTACCGCGTCGATGCTCTTGTCATCAAGCAGTTGGTGATAATCTTTATACGCCTTGGCTTTCGGCACCATCTTGAGAGCCTCGTCCAAGGACGGTTGATACACGTCGGCGAAGGCAACCACGTCGACTTTAGGATTTTGAAGCAAGAAGCTGAGCAGGAAACGTCCGCGAGAACCCGGTCCAATCAAACCAATACGGCAACGTTCCTTGCCCGTATGGGCCACGTCGCCGAAAGCCGACAACCACGGGCTCGACAGTGCCAAAACGCCGGCGCCCATCATACCGAGTTCCTTCAAGAACATCCGTCTGTTAATAGGGTTTTGTTCTTCCATTATTTATAATCAATTAGTTTGGGTAATAATATTGAGTATAACTATCGCACAAAGTTACAAAAATATGATTTTGATAAGCTAAAATCAATACAAAATGTCGTGTGCGCATAGCAATTTTTAATACAAACCAATTTCATTGGACATATTTTAAAAGTCATTAGTCGTCTGTCATCACGACAAATCATCCAATTTAACCATCAAGTTATCATCGATTGAATAGTAAATATTTAGGGGCGTATCGCATACGCCCTTCATGGCGGGGATGTTGCATATTAAACGAATGTGTCATGTTGGGCAACATCATTTCGTTTTCGCCCACGTGAGGGCGTATGCGATACGCCCCTACACCTGTTCG
>CALZOH010000003.1 GCA_945827465.1 uncultured Prevotellaceae bacterium | reverse complement strand
GGGACCCCCGTAAATGAGCCGCACACTCCGCGCTGATTTCCGGGACCCCCGAAAATGCGCCGCACACTCCGCGCTGATTTCCGGGACCCCCGAAAATGCGCCGCACAGTCCGCGGAAGGTTTTGTGACCCCCCGAAAATGCGCCGCACAGTCCGCGGAAGGTTTTGTGACCCCGCAAAAACGTGCCGCACTCGCCGCGCTGCCTTTGCGAGGTCTGCAAGAGCATACTTTGATGGGGCAAATTGCCGCAACGTCGTTATTGCAGGGCTACCCAAAGTTGCGCTTTGGCTTTTTCGGCGTCGCGTTGAGTAGCGAGTATTTGCAACCGGGTCTCGTGATAGAGGTTCATCTCCATCAGGTAGTCGGTGAGCGTTATTTCTCCGCTTTTCAAGGCCCGGTCAAGCAGGTCGCGATTGCGCAGCTCGTTGAGAGCTTGCCGATAGTCGTCGGCCACTTGGTGGAGGGCCACGGCTTGTTGGTAGGCGGCGTGAAGCGTGCGGTCGAGGCTCAGGCGGACTTCCTGCTGCTTCTGCTCAGTGGCCGCCATCTGTGCTTGGGCGCGTCGCGTGCGGTTCTTGTTTTGCCAGAGCGGTAGCGACAGTCCCAGGGTGATGCCCTGATAATGTTCGCCGGCTGTTTTTTCACTCATGTAGCCGGTGGTGATGCGCGGCAGGTTGAGTGCTCGGGCAAGCGACACTTCGCGACGGTCGGCTTGTGCTTGCAGGTGGAGGAAGCGAATGGTGGGATGGTTGTCACCGGCCTGTTTCATCCAGGCATTGAAGTCGGCCGGTAGCGGGTCGGCCGGCCACAGGGTGTCGTTGAGCTCGATGGGCAGCCCGCCGTTGAGTTGTTCCAAGGTGCGCTTCAGGTTGGCTTGTTCGGCTCGTGCCCGGGCTTCTTCGCCCCGTGCCGCTGCCAGGTAGAGGCGCGCCTTGCCGGTCTCAATTTGGTTGGTGTTGCCTTGCTCCAACTGCTTGCGATAGGCCGCGAGCAGGCTTTCGGCTCTCGAGGTACGTTGGGCGAGCAGTTTGATCAGAGCATTATAATAAATGAGGTCTATACACGCTTGGCGTGCTTCGAGCAGAACTTCCTGCTTCTTGGCACGAAGGGCCTGGTCGGGCAATTGCTGGCGCAGTCGGGCCAAACGGCTTTTCTGTCCGGTCAGGGTGGGCAGGTCGAAACTTTGGCTCACGCTGAAGTCGGTGCGGTTACCAATGGCCAAGGGCGAACCCCACAGGCGGTTGTAGCCCATCTCCGGTCCTTCGAGAAAGATGTCGGTGCGCTCGGCTACCTTTTGGGCTTCGGCCTCGGCCTGGGCCGTGCGCAGGCTGGCATTGTTTTGAAGGATGGACTTCATGACCTGCTCGATGTCGTTTTGTGCACGGCTCATGTTGCCCCAAAGTAGCAGGGCGAGCAGCAGGAACGTGATTCGGTTATTTGTCATGTCGGTAAGTTTTTGGGTAAATGAGAGAATAGAGCAACGGAACGACGAATGCGTTGAGCAAGGTCGAGCTGAGCAGTCCGCCTAAGATGACTTTGGCCATCGGACTTTGAATTTCGTTTCCGGGCAAGTCGCCTCCCAAGGCTATCGGCACCAGGGCCAGTGCCGACGAGAGGGCCGTCATCAGGATGGGATTAAGGCGGTCGGTCGAGCCGCGTACGATGCTTGCCTGCAGCGACAGGCCTTCGGCCGTGCGCAAGCGCTCGTAACGCTCAATGAGCAGCAGGCCGCCCCGCGTGGCAATGCCCAGCAGCGAGATGAAGCCGATGACGGAGGGAATGCTGCACACGTAGCCCGTGAGGGCAATGCTCACCACGCCGCCAATCAGCGCGAGCGGCAGTCCGACCATGACAATGGCCGAGAGGCGCAGGCTCTTGAACTCGTGGAAGAGCAGCATGAAGATGATGAGCAGCGAGAGCAACGACGTCATCAGGATAGTGCGCGAAGCCGCCTGCTCATTCTCAAACTGTCCGCCATATTCCAGATGATAGCCGGTGGGCAGCGTGACCTTCTTTCCAATCTCTTGACGAATGTCGTTGACCACGCCGCGCAAGTCGCGGCCGGTCACGTTGGCCGAGATAACTAACTTGCGCGATGCATTTTCACGGCTGATGCTGTTGGGGCCGCTTGTTGAAACCACGCGCGCCACGTTCTCCAGCGGAATCAGTCGGTCATCGGCTTGGATGACCATGGTTCGCAGGGTCGAAAGGTTGTTGCGGTGGTCGTCGTCGAGGCGCAGGGTGATGTCCACCGTTTGGTTGCCTTCGTAAACGCTCGAAAGGGTGGCGCCGCCGAGCAGGGCCTCAATGGAGCGCGAGAGTTCAGGCAGCGTTAGTCCGTATTGCGCCAGCATCTCCCGACGCGGAATGATTTGCAGTTGGGGCGTCTCCACCTGTTGCTCCACATTGAGGTCGGCCACGCCTTCTACGTTCTCGATAGCTTCCTTAATTTCTTGTCCGAGCGAATACATCGTCTTCAGGTCGGTGCCGAAAAGCTTGATGGCGATGTTGGCCTTCGTGCCCGAAAGCATCGCGTCGATGCGGTGGGAGATGGGTGCCCCGATTTCCACGCTCACTCCGGGCAACTTCGACAACCGTTGACGGATGTCGGCCATGACTTCGTCCTTGCTGCGGTCGGCAAGACGGAAGGGGGCTTCAATCTCCGAAGTGTTGATGCCCAGGGCATGTTCGTCGAGCTCGGCACGTCCGGTTTTGCGCCCGGTGGTAATGATTTCGGGCACTTGCAGCAGCAGTTCCTCGGCTTGTCGTCCGATGCGGTCAGACGTTTCGAGCGAAACGCCGGGCAGCGTGTTGACGTTGATCGTAAACGAGCCCTCGTTGAAGGGGGGCAGGAAACTGCGTCCGAAACTGAAGAACAAGAACAGGCAGGCCACAAAGAGCAGCAGCGTCGCGCCTAAAATCTTGCGCGGATGGCGCAGGGCCGATTCAAGCAAGCGGGCGTAGACCTTCTTCATGCCGCTTACCCATGCAGGCTCCTTCCCGGCACGGTCGCTCCCCTGCCGGCCGAGCAGGTAACTGCACAGCACAGGGGTGAGCATGAGGGCTACCAACGTGGAGGCAAACAGGGAGATGATGAAAGCAATGCCCAGCGGAATCAGCATGCGTCCCTCCATGCCCGAAAGGAAAAACAGCGGCAGAAAACTGGCCACAATAATCAGGGTGGAGTTGAGGATGGGGATGCGCACCTCCTGCGAGGCATGGAAGACCACGGTGAGCACGTCGCGACGCTGGTTTTTGGGCAGCAGACGGTTTTCGCGTAGTCGCTTGAACACGTTTTCCACGTCAACGATGGCATCGTCGACCAACGACCCGATGGCAATGGCAATACCGCCCAGACTCATCGTGTTAATGGTATGTCCCAAAGCCTGCAGAGTGAGCAGGGTAATCAAGATGGAGAGGGGAATGGTAACGAGCGATATCAGGGTGGTGCGCGTGTTCATCAGGAAGAGGAATAGAATGATGACCACGAACAGGGCACCCTCGAACAATGATTTTTGAACATTGCCGATAGAACTGTTGATGAAGTTGGCCTGGCGGAAGAGGTCGGCCGACACTTTTACGTCGGCAGGCAAAGAGGTTTGCAGTTCGGTCAGCGTCTTGTCCAGGCGTTCGGTCAGATCCAGCGTATTGGTAGCCGGTTGTTTGGTCACCGTGAGAAGTACGGCATCTTTCCCCTTTGTAGAGGCGCAACCCAATTTGGGCATTTGTGCTCCCGTCTTCACCTCGGCCACACTTTGCAGGGCGATGGCCCGTCCGCTGGCCGTGCGCTTCACAACGGCGCGTTTCAACGAATCGGCACAATTGGTAGAGAGCA
The DNA here is from genome assembly GCA_945827465.1 of uncultured Prevotellaceae bacterium. Taxonomy (GTDB): domain Bacteria; phylum Bacteroidota; class Bacteroidia; order Bacteroidales; family Bacteroidaceae; genus UBA6382. Next base: position 28,061 of record CALZOH010000003.1, on the reverse strand, counting down.
GGCCGCGCACGATGTATTCGTTGCCATATTCATAGAGCGTGCCACCAGCCACATTGCGGTTCATGTCCTGCAGGGCTTCCATGAGTTCGTTCAGGCCTACATCGTAGTGGCGCATCTTTTCGGGATGTACCAGCACCTGATATTCTTTGATGTCGCCGCCCAGTACGGTGACCTGTGCCACTCCGCCCAATGAGAGCAGGCGGGGGCGCAGCAGGGCATCGGCCAGGGTGCGTAGCTGTTGCATCGACATTGAGTCGGACGTGAGCCCGATAATCATCAGTTCACCTAAGATGGACGACTGTGGACCGAGGGTGGGGCTGCCGGCGTTGGGGGGCAGTTGGTCAGTGATGGCGGCCAGCTTTTCTGAAACGATCTGGCGGGCGCGATAAATGTCGGTGCCCCAGTCAAATTCTACCCACACCACGGAGAAGCCGGTGGTGGATGAAGAGCGGACGCGCCTTACGTCGGTGGCGCCGTTGACGGCCGTTTCAATGGGGAAACTCACCAGGCGTTCCACCTCTTCGGCCGCCATGCCCTTGGCTTCGGTCATCACCACCACGGTGGGGGCGTTCAGGTCGGGAAACACGTCTACTTCCATGCGGCAGCTTTGGTAAGCGCCACCAAGAATGAGCAGTACGGAGCAGAGCAAAACAACCAAACGGTTGTTGAGCGAAAAGCGGATGATTCTGTTCAGCATATCCGAAATATTTCAATAATATGGATGAAACAGATTAATGGTGACTGTGGCCTTCGGGAATGACTGACGAGAGTGAGGCCAACTTGATTTGCATGGCACCTTCAACCACGATGGAGTCGCCTTCGCTAATACCGTGGGTAATGCTGACACGCTGTCCGTCGGTAGCGGCAGTCAGAACTTCACATTTGAGGTAATGCTCATCCGACAACTTGCGAAACACAAAGTAATGGCCTTGTTCTTCCGTTAGAGCCGAGCAGGGAAGGGTGAGCACGTCGGTCTGCGACTGTCCCAGCAAATACACTTCCACGTAGGTGCCGGCCACCATGCTGCCGCGATTGTCGAAACGGAAGAGCAGGGGCAGATAACCTTCGTCGTTCACCGACTGGCTCTTGCTGATCAATCGGCCGTTGAGTTCCGACAATGGGTAAACGCGGCCGTCGGCCGGTGTGCAGAAGTTGGCACTGTTGATGTCGGCCAATCGGCTCATCATGCTTTCAGGCAGTTCGGCCTGGAGTACCAGGCTGTTGTTCTGCGACAAGGTGGCCAAGGTTTGTCCGAGGCTGACAAAGTCGCCGGGGCGCACGGCCAGCGTTTTCACGTAGCCCTTCATGGGAGCCACTATCCTGACGCCCGCCTCCGTAGAGCGGTTGGCCAGTGCTTCGTAGGCTGTGCGGGCATTCAGATAGTCCAAGCGTCGCTGCTCATAATCTTTCTGCGAGATGATGTGGTCTTTCACCAATTCTTCAGCTCGTTGGTATTCGCGCTGGGCAGCTTCGTAGGTTTGCTTGGCCTTCTCAATGGGGTCGCCGTTTTGAATGTTTCGGGCCGAGATGGTGAACAGGGTTTGCCCCTTCTGCACCTCTGTGCCTTCGCTCAACGAGGGATGGGCAAAGGTAACGATGCCTTCGGCCGATGCGGCTGCCGTCATCTCTTGTCCGGGTGCCGGGAGAATGCGGCCGCCGGTGTGAACCACTGAGCGGAAGTCGCCTTTGCGAGCTGCTTCCACCCTTACGCCGGCCATGCGAGCTTGTTCGAGAGTGAAAACTACTTCGCCTGAAGCTTTGTGCTCTTCGTCGCCGTCTTCGTGCTCATCGTGGTCATGGGCTGTTTCTTCTGAGTGCTCGTCGTGGTCGTGCTCATCGTGCGCGTGATGTCCGCAGGCAGCAAATAGGGCCATGGCGAGCATCATGATATGGGGATAGAAATAGTTTATTTTCATTGCTTGATAATTGTATGAGGTAATGATAAGGAATCATCCCGCGCCGAAAGACGCAGAAATAGACTTCCGGTGAGTTTTACCGGTAGTGCAGAGAACGGTTAAGCAATGAAATGGGGTGGGGCGCGCAAGCCGTTTCCGCTTGCAAGGTAGTAGAACCGTAGTGGGATGCTTCTCGGGCAGAAGTGGCGAAAAGCGGTCAGGACTCCTTCTGTCAAATCAGGACAAGGCGAAAGCCAGGCAATCAGATGTGGCAGAACGTCGGTTGACGACTTGAAGAGTATTTCTTGTTCGTGAGTACTGTTGAGGCTGATCAGATTGGAGTGCACACGACATGATTGCTCGCTGTGTTCTTTGGCATCATGGTGGTGGGTGTGACAATCGTTCAGCGCATGATCTTCATGACAAATCTCCATCACCATACACAGACTTTCGTTGTGGTGATGGTGGGGCCAAACCGAGAAGACGATGAGCAGAATCATCGCAAGGCTCACTGACACGATGGATGTTTTGTATTTCATGAAGAGGTGCTCAATTTGTTTGTAGCGCGGGCAAAATTACGGAATATTTTTTGAATACGGTTTTATGCAGCGGATTATGAGGCCAGAAACTCGTCTATGATTTGTCGGGTTTCAGGCGTTTCGAGCATTTTCAGTTCTGGATTCAGAAATTCTATGCGGTTCATGAGGAAGAGTACGTTGTCGAACGTAAGGGGAAGGTGTTGCCGGTGATGCAGCAGCGTGAAGACAAAAATCATGCGGTCTGTCTTGAGTACGGCTTCAGCGATGTCGGGATGCTGTTGCAAAAACTCTGTGACAGCCGGCGAGAAGTCATCATTGGTAAGGCGCAGACGCATTTTGTTGCGAAGCATGGCGCGATAATTGCCGAAGAGGTAGTTCTTCGTCGCCATTTCATGGAACAGAGACTTCATGGTCCATTCTGCCGTTTCAAGTGTTGCAATCAGTCCGTTGAGTGTACGGGAATAAGGCTCGCAGTCTTTCCAATCTTCCTTGCATTTATAGCGCAAATCGTGTTCGACTTCGTGCCATCCCTCAGAGAAGATGGTGCGGATTTGTACTTCGTAAGTGCTTCCGATGTATGGCGCAAATTCTTCGGGGAGTTCATGGCGGAAATCATCGACCAAGGATTCCGGAATGCTCAGCGTGAGGTTGAGGCGTTGGGGGCGGAACGTGGAGGAGTCGGGCTCATCGATAGACTTTCGCACCAAACCATTGCTACTCAGAAATAGGGCCACGATGTCTACGTCATCCTGAAAGTAGAGTACGACACGAAAACCGATAATATCTTGCATCAGGAGGGTTCCGTTGCGGTAGGCTTCTCCCTTGATGCCCATTTTGTGGATGATGGAACGTTGGGTCTTGACGCGTGAGAATAGCCGAAACATCAGTCCGCTTTTGTTGAGGCGTTCTCTCAATTCGTTTTCGAGTTGTTGGGCTATTTGGGTGAGGTTATATTTCATGGTCGCGGTATGTTATAAGGATATTTTCTTTTCCATCACCATGATATTGGATTGGTTCTGGTAATTGTATTCAATGCGGTCCATGATTTGTCGGATCAGAAAGATTCCTAAACCGCCAATGGGTCGCTCTTGGAGGGATAGTTCCGTGTTGGCTTCGGGGGCCATGGTGGGGTCGAAGTGGGTGCCTTGGTCGGTTAAGGTGAAACGTAAGGTTTGCCGTTCTTCTTCCCAATCAATGTCGAGCAGAATCCGGCCTTCTGTTCCTTGGGGATAAGCATATTGAATCACATTGACCAAAGCTTCTTCGATGGCAAGGTTAAGCGACGCTTCCATGGCCGGAGGAATCGCAACAGCCTCGTGAAGCTCCTCCAGGATGCCGGGAAGTTTTTCAACTTCTTCGATTTTGTTGGTGAAAACAAATTGTTTGTGATACATGGTTGGATCGTTGTCTATGTTGCAGGTGGATGAGGGTATCAGGATTGACAATGCCGAGCAACACGGTGGAGTGGAATTGCTGAAGCGGAAGTTTAATTGCGAATGTCGAATAAGGCGAAAAAGCCTGTAATCGTGAAAATGTGGCGCAACTCATCGTTGATGTGTTCTATGGCCATCTTGCCGCCTTTGGCTTCCACGGCCTTGCGCAGCGTGAGGAACAGGCGAAGGTCGGAACTGCTGATATATTCCAATTGGGAGCAGTCTAAAACGATTTCTTCATGGGCATGTGCAAGAAGCGGTTGCATTTCTTTTTCAAATAAGATGGCGTTGGCCGTGTCTAAGCGTCCTTCTATTACGCCGACCCAAACATTGTTGGTGCAATTAATGGAAAGTTTCATACGCGTTGTTATAATGGGAATAATAAAGTTACAATAAAGATATTGGCAGCCAGCATGACGAGATTCATCATAAGTCCGATAGGCATGAAATCAGTGAATCGATATCCTCCGGCTCCATATACCAGCATGTGGGTAGGTGAGCCGATGGGCGTGGCATAGCTCGAGGATGCGGCTATCATGAGGCAGACGCAGAATGTGAGCGGATTGACGCCTAAGGAAACGGCACTTTGATAGGCTATGGGGTAAAACATGGCTGCCGCAGCGGTATTGCTGATGAATTCTGTGATAAAGGTGGCCACCAAACAGATGCATGTTAATACAACGAGGGGATTAGAACCGCATATACCCAAAATGTTATCGGCTAATAGCCTGGCGATGCCGGTTTTTTCAATGGCTGCACCCAAACAAATGGAGCCTGCAAAAATCATCAGAATATTCCAATCAATAGATTTACGGGCTTGCTCAACGGAACAGCAACGAGTCAGTAGCATGGCGCCGGCTGCCAAAAAACACGATTGAAGAAGCGACATGACGTTGAAGGTGGAAAGCAGTACCATGGCGATCATGATGAACGATGATACCAGCGTACGACGTCCGATGTTGGGGATGTCGTCAGAGTCGAAAAAGCGCAATGCTCCTTTCAAAGACGCTTTGACAGCTTTGGATTGGAAGGGGGGAAGCTCAATTAAAAGGGTATCGCCCGATTGGAGTGTAATGGATCGTGGACTTTCCTGGATTCGTTCGCCGCTACGGGCTACAGCTACCAAAACAATATTGTTATCCTGCTCAAAATGGGTTTCGCCCATACATTTTCCCACCAGGCTGCTGTTGCGTTCGAGAGTGGCCATCTTGAGTTGTCGACCTTTTTCTACTTCATGAACGGAGAACACATGACGGTCGGCAGTCACAAGGCCATGACTTTGTTTGAGCTCAAGCACTTCGTCAATCTGACCTGAGTAGACGAGTCGGTCGCCGCCCATGATAAATTCGTCTGACGGTACAGGCGAGATGATTTCTTTGTCGAAACGAACTATTTCAATCAGGTGTCCGCCTTTTACGTCCATGAGTCCTGCTTCGGTGACGGTCTTTCCAACGGAGGGGCATTCTGACGGAACCAACATTTCCAAAGTATAGCTATTGGTGGCTTCAAAAGATTCGTCGGGTGATTGACGTTCGGGTAATAGTTTTTTGAAAAGAAGTATGACCGAGATACCAACCATCAAGCAGAAAAGTCCCGGTAGTGTTGTCGTGAAAATATTGAGTTCCGTTTGAGTATCTTTCATGTACATTCCCGATACAATCAGATTGGGAGGTGTTCCGATAAGGGTGCAGATGCCGCCCATGCAGGAGGCGTAACTCAGAGGAATCAAAAGGCGAGAAGGTGCAACTTTGAGTTTCTTTGACCAGATCTTAACAACATTAATAAATAAAGCCACCACCGTTGTGTTGCTCAAAAAGGCGCTCAGACCGGCAACGGGCAGCATCAGTCGAACAATGGCTTTAGAGTAAGACCTCGGTATGCCTAATAAATATTTCACAATCCATTGCAATACGCCGGTGTGTACCAATCCTGCAATTACAACAAACAATACGCCAATGGTGACAACCGAATTAGAACTGAAACCGGCGAGGGCTTCGCTCATGGACAACACACCTGTAACGTATAATACACCCATGCCACCTAAAAATACAAAGTCTGCGGGTAGCTTTGTACATATCATGATAATGAACATGCCGAGAATGGTAGCTATGGTGATCCAAGCAAAAATATCTAATCCCAAAAACATGCAGATAATGTGTAAGTTTCCGGCAAAATTAATCAATAATCCGTTATAAACTTTCTTTTATTTCATCAAATCTGTTTCTATGCTTGGAAATGTATAGATGTTTGGTAAGGTGTGTTGTATAACATAATGATTCTTTTTTTTGTTTTAGGAAAATACTGCAATTTTGCATCGCAAAACTGAGATCAATCTTGTCATCTTAAGCGATAGCAACTAATACATCATAAGGTTTACCTCGCGGTAACCGCGTCTTCAACTTTATAAATTTACACACAAAACATCCATATTGCCCGGTCTTGAAGGTCTTTTCCCTTTTTGACCGGGCAATTCTTCTCGATAGTCTTTTTCCTTCCACCATTTCTTCCGGGAGTTGCTCCTGACAAAAGAAACGGCATCCTGTAATTGGCCGATTACGCAACCTTCCAAATCCACATCTTCTATCGCCTCTCCCAAACCGCTTGTCATATCCAGATCATTCCAGCGTGTACAGAATATGCGTGACTGCCGAACAGGAGATTCGTCTGCCAACAATGCACCTGCATTTGTAAGTTTGCCGTTCTCGTCAATGATGCCCCAAGAAGTGAATTCACTATCATCAAATGACCGCTGTAGTCGTTTATAGTGAACAGACCTCAGTTTGGAGAATGCCATATCCTCAAATCTGTAGTTGGAGGGCAAACTGTCGTAAGTACGTCCAGAACCTTTCAATACAAGAGCCTTCAGTTGAGTGCGGTCTGCTGTAACAGACTCATTACCTATGCGTACAAAGGCGATACGCTGTTTGTCGCTAATGTAATAGCCGATACACTCTTGAGCCAACTTTTAGGACGCTTGGCCTCAAGCAATTGTTTCTTATCGTAAACTGTAGTCTCACCTATGAGTTTCTGTATATCTGTATTCATACGTCATTATTTTCTATTATTAAACTCTTAATGGACAATAAGTGCGGTGAGTAACTATCTCCACTCATGGTAATAGGAGTAAAATCCAATTTGCCAAATGCAGGAATTGCCTTTAATTCTGCATTATAGACAAGATAGACAGATGCACCTTTCTTTGTTGTCACCATATCTGCCATCTCATTTGCGGAAACCAGCTTCGGTCCTTTTCCGTCAACGAAGAATGCCGCATATTTGTTGCTCTTGTTGTGGATAATGAGATATTTGGCAGCGGTAAAACCTTCAACCAACTGCAGGGTTGCTCCATTCATATTCAATGCGATGCCAAGTTTGCCTGTCTGCTTCATTTTTGCCACAGCATTGTCGAAATGTATTCCTTCCTTGGTAACACATAGAGCCAATTCATAATCGGTTGGCTTTACTTCTATATTATCAGCAACGACAGGCAGCACTTCGTCTGGATTCTGTCCTAAACGGCAAGGTTCCACATAGAAGAAGTCGGACAATGCTGCCTTGATGTCTTCATTGTTTCCTTCCGGGTCATTGGTGTCCAATGCCAGCGAATAGGTCTTTATGTCTGCGAATGGGGTGTAAATCTTGCCAACTACATTCTTGAAGTTTCGCCTGATGTACGCTTCGCCATCTACTCCCGGACGGGCGCGCATGGCATAGAAGTCATAGTCCTTTTGCAGCCATTCCTGTATTTCTTTGCGGAATTTGCTACGAATGTCATTCTTCCATCTGGCTTTCTGCGACAGGTTGTCACGCGCATATAGTGACAACATAAACAGGAAGTTCACGTCATAGTGGAACAACAGGAGGGTGTCACGGTCGAACAGGCGGTTTTTGAATTGCTCCTTCTTGTGCTTGTTCTTCTTGCGGTCTGTCTGCTCAATTCCATCGTTGCCATAGTCAAACGTCCTGTCCATCTTTGCGCTGATGAAGAAGTTAGGTATGATATTGTAGCCTTCCGTCACATCATCACGCAGGCGTACACCCGATGCTGTTTCTCCTCCCACATTGAAGATATCCAGATTCCATTGGATGACATTGCGTGCGTATGTGTATTGCTTATAGATGGATTCAGGTGCCAGTTCATGACCCAATTTATAGTACTTGCTGTCACCGATGTAGTATGTCTGCTTTGCTTCTCCGTCAATCAGACTTGGAGCAGAGAAAAGATGGTCAACGATTTTCCCGTCCTCCTGTTTCTTTTCCATACCGTCGGGAAGTGGCTTGTCGCCAATCAGTTCGTCAACGATGGCTTCAAAGACGATATAGAAGTTCTTGACCAGCAAGTACTCTTTCTGCTCGGTGTTGATGAACACCTGCCGTGACTCGTCAAAGAACGCAAAGCAAAGCCGCCATAGTTCCAGTGCCTTATCCGAGAAGTACTTGTATTTGATTTGCTGCAGCCTTGTCTTGCCATAACCTTTCAGATAGGTCTCGAACTGTTTTCCCTTGATGAGGTCAAACTGGCAGTTTATTTCTTTGGAGAAGCCATAAGTGTCGCCGATATAATTCAATATGGAGAAGAAGATGACCAATAGTTCCTCATCGAAGTTTATTGTCCGTTTCTTGTTTACAGGGTTCAGATAGATGGGGCGGTTCCGCTGCACGATGGCGGTTGTCGTGCTGATGGTACGCGTCCAGTTTATCTTGTTGAAGCCGGAATGAAGGTTTTTCAGAATGAAGAAGAAAAAGTTCTGGTTCTCACGGTTGAACTGTATCAAAGACAATAAGATGTCCAGATAGGTATTGCTTAACCTGCGCTGTCCCTTGCCTACTTGGGCTATCTGAGCATAATAGATTATGGAACTGTCGGTTTGTTTGTCGTTCTTGTAAACCACGATTGCCCGATAAATCCATACCGCAAACTTATAGATGAAATCCCGCTCTCTTTGGGAAAGCGGATTGTTTTCGTCAAGGTTGGCAATATCTTCTGGCTTGTACTTTCCGAAAACCAAATCTGGGCTGCAAGTAGTGCCTACGCCTCCCTGAAGCAAAACTTTTGGAAGAATAAATACGCAATCCTTCAATAGGCTGTTGTAATAATAGCCTACGTAATGTATAGACACCTTACCCTCAATGTTGGTCAAGGGGTCAATGCCGTGCAGGATGTCCTTCACGGCAGCCACTTCGTATTGGTATTCTTCAATGAGGATGCGCATGTTTTGTTATTCTTTATCACCGTCCTGTGGAAGTGGAGGCAGTTCTTCCTCACCCCCAGCAAACCTGTCAAAATCGCTTCTGAACAGTCTGTCTTGAATGATTCTGTATTTCTCAAACTCCGTTTCAGCAAACAGCTTGGCATACTCATGGGTAACGGAGCCTGCCTGATTCAACAAAGGCCGTTCATCGCTTGAAAGATAGGCATCAATACGCTTTGCCCAATCTTCCATCGTCATCGGTATGTGTCGTTTGGCTCTGCTTTCTGCAAACTCCAGTACAGCAGTGACTATGCGTCCCATATCTTCCAGCTCGTTTTGCTTCAAATAGTTCTTGGCAATGCTGACATCAGTCTTGACGATTCTCCCATCAGGAGCATTTTCCCATGTGGTCAGTCCCATGTTTTCTTTGTCAGCATCGGCACGTTCTACAATAAGCTCGGCAGCAGTATGTTCATGCACGGCATAATGCATCTTGTTCTGTATTTTTTTGAAAAATAGCCTCGTGGTAGGTGCATCCCGATTATAGTCAATACTGGTGGCATAGATGTCCGTCAGCTTCTGATAAAACCTGCGTTCGCTCAGACGTATCTCCCTTATTTCAGCCAGCAGATGTTCGAAATAGTCTTCACTAATGAAAGTTCCGTTTTCCATCCGCTTTCTGTCGATGACATATCCGCGCAATGAAAATTGTCGTATCACGTATGTACACCACTGCCGGAATTGCGTGGCGCGGATGGAATTGACACGATAACCCACAGAGATGATGGCATCCAGATTATATAGTTCCATCATGCGTTTGACTTCCCTGTTTCCTTCCATCTGAACTATTTCCATTTTGGAAACAGTTCCCTCTTTCTTCAGTTCTCCCTCAGCAAAGATATTTGTAAGATGCTTGTTGATGGCAGGTGTGCCAACGTCAAACAAAGCTGCCATTGCTTTTTGGGTAGCCCATATAGTCTCGTCCTTATATAAGACTTGAATGCCATTCTCCTTCCCTTCGGCTACAAAGGTCAGGAACTCAGCAGTACTGTTTCTTATCTCACGCATTTTTGCCATAGTTTCTATAAACAGTTATTCTTAGAATGCGCATACTGCGTTATTCTGTAATTTCTTCTATAGAGAGTCCCCAATCTTTCGACTCAACGGCAATTTTTAGTTGTTGCATCTTTTCTTTACCACCCCAACCATTCGTCGATACATATATTTTTTCACCATGGCAATTTAATTCTTTTACTCTTGGTTTGTCGGTACGAAGATTGTATTCTGCTTCTGTTTCTATAAAATGAGACACCAAATTACCTAATGTCTTCCATTCATTTACTACTTGGGTAGCAGATAATGACGGATTGTTATTTATAAATGACCTTACTAATTCATAGGCAACCTTTTTCTTTGGATACTTACCTTCTCCGTTTATGCTATATCTTGTAGTGTCACGTTTACTGTTATTCCTATTATCTTCATCATCGTCTTCGTTATCAAGATCTTCTTCCGGCATCATCCCAAGGTTATCAAGGAACATCCTGATCTTCCCTTCGTGCACCTTTCCATTTGCCATGTAGAACTTGTCAAACGAGAGTTTGGGATTTTCATTATCTTCCTTGTCTTCAAATATCTTATCGTCAAATCCGAAGTCCTTGAACACATCGTTCCACAGGTAGAAGATGACTTTGCAGACGAATGTTTCTGCGCTGATGATGTTGTCCATAGCCTTGCAAAAGAAGAAGCCCAATTGCTTGTCTTCCGAATTGGTCGTATCAAAGACATGCTTGTTGATGGTTCTTACAAACGTCCACCAATCGTACTGGTTGCCGTCCACCTCTATCATCCAATTCAGCTCCGTGCCGTTGTCGTTACCCTTGGTAATAGGCACATACTTCCAGTCCCACCTACGTTTGAAGGCAGAATCAATCGGGAACAGGCTTTGGTCGGAGGTGTTCATCGTGGCACGGATATAGAGGTTGCCCGGCAGGAGCAGTTCTTTTCCCGTCTTCACGTTCGGGTAGTCTGCTATCTCCACATCCTCGAATGCTTTGCAAAGATGCTTCTGCAAGTCTTTGTCTGCCTTTATGGCATATTCTGAGTAACCATCATTCCCTCTATCCAGCAATTGGAACAAGTCACCGAATATCTGAGCACAATTGCCACGGTTGATTTCTTCGATTATCAAGAATTCTGGCTCATCTCTGTTCTTCCATGCATCAATGTAAGCTTGCAGGAAAGCCTGCTCTACAAACTCGTAGGTGATAATCTGCTCCATGACAGGCACTCCGTCCCTTGTCATAGGCTTGTTGTAAACATCATATCTTTGCACACTCTCTGTTGTTGGTTTGTATGCACCGACAAATGTGGAATAGTCGCTGTCGGGATGAAAGGTAGTCCTTACCACTCTTCCTCGCTTTTCCCACGCTTCCGTTTCCTTTTTCACTGCATGAGACTTGCCAGTGCCAGGAGCACCGTAAAAGATTTGCTGAAAGGGAGTATTGATACATCTTAATGCCGTTTGCATATGATTTATATCTCCGGAAGAATTATCTTCAAGAATCATCTTCGCCATGGTGACAAGAGATGCAGCATAACCATATTCGAATTTGTCTATTCTACTTTTCCCGACTAATGCCTCTCTTACATCATGTGCTACTGCATCAGGATGTTGGCTGACGTATTTTGTGAATTCATCCAAAAGTGCTTTTGATATTGTACGAATCCCCTTAGACCCTTTACTGGTATTCTCTATCTGATAGCATAATCTATCTTCGTCCACAATAACAATGTTTCTGAGTGGAGAGGCATCACCTATTTTTAACTTTCCCATATAATTCCCTTCTTTATTCTCTGTGACTGTCAGGAAAACTTCCTGGATATTTTTTATGATAGTTATTGATAATGTATTCTTTCTTCTCCATGACACAAATTATGTATGAATATGTACAAAGATAAACACAAAATGATAAGTTTCAAGATTGTTTGATAAATAATTTACTTTTAAACATCAGAGGTTTTCAAAACTTCTCACAATAAGACTATTTGGTCAATGTCTTTATCCTATTATCGTTTACGTATTGGATTATTCCTTTCGCCCGGGTATATCCGATGTAAAACCTCCGCCACCAGTGCCTACGTGTGATAGGGCTGACCCGCCTGTTGCCAGTTCGATAGCAACTCGTAGTAAGTCGGCTTGTATCTCGCAGACTTGCTTGACTGTACCGAAACAGTGTTGACTTCGTCTTCTTACTTTTCCCTCGGAATATCCGGAGCAAGTTCCGCTCTCCTCTCGCTGCTTCGTCAGTTGATGCCAGTTCTTTCCTTGCCCTCCTTGGTTTTCTTCATCTCCTCCTGCAACTTGGCGATGTTCTCCTCATATTGTCGCATCTGCTGCTTGTGGTGGGTGGATGTGGCAATGTGTTTGGCAGTAGAACCAACAATGCCACGCTTTTATACTCATTGGAGGTACGCAATGCGTTCTATGATTATCATCACCCTTTACATGGTGAAAGGATCTCTTACGCAGAGAATCCCCACTATTACCCTTGAAAAGAACATCCTCTCTTACTTCAATTGACATCTTCGCTACTGCTAATACCCCTTTGCGCAGTGAACAATTTCATTATCGCGGTTGCGAGACCTCTTGCGCAATGAACAATTTCGCTATCGCGGTTGCGATAGCCACTTTGCGCAGTGAGCAATTTCGCCATCGCGGTTGCGATAGCCACTTTGCGCAGTGAACAATTTCATGATCGCGGTTGCGAGGCCTTTTGCGCATGTCGAATCTCAGTATTATTCATCGGGAAATACAAGAATGCACTCTTGACTACACGATAATACATGTAGCAGTTCTGTTGTCACGCCCTAACAATGGTTCTCACGCATTTGCAGTTAACTTTTGCCATGGGACGAAGTGGCAAATCATTTTTGAAAAGTGGTTTCAGTCCACCTATAAAAGTTCTGAAAAGAAATGTTTCCGGTATCGAAAGTATGTCGTTCTGCTACTTATTAGTTTGTGGAGATATGATCAGAATGCTCAATTGGGTATTTTCGTAGCCAGATATCCGCTTCTTGGATCGTAGTTTGATGGTCAATACAAATAAATGTTAAAGTTTATGGAGCTATTTCCCTGAAATGTGTATTAAGGGCAGAGTAAACAAAACGTATCAATATAAAAGATATGTATCAAGCATTACTTGAGTATTGTCGTGCAATGTTTATGACTCTTATTTCTATCTAACGGAAGGTTTCAAACCGTCAATTGTTTTTGATTTGGAATTATAGAGAACATTGCACAAATCCCAACCTTGTCAACTACCCCGGGAAGTGACCCCTGTCATCCCCGGGGATTTTTTAGGATCATGTGGCAGAGGCAATGGAGGGTGATGCGGTTGTAGATGGTCAATCCAACTGCTTTCTTCTTAGTTATAAATGTGCATCTGCCTCTTTATGTATGCAGATTACGTCTTTAGGGTTAACTGTCTTGATTACTTTCATGATTGTTTGGCGGTCGGCATGTCCTGAGGTATGAATGTCAATGACGTGATGGAACATGTCACGGAAATTCTTGTATCCTGGGTTAGCCTTGATTTGCTCGGGAATTTTATAGTAGCCGTCCCATGAAGAGTAGATCAGGAGAGTTTCTTCCTGAGGAAGACTTTGCAGAAGTGCGCTGATTCGATTCTTTTGTGAAACTCCTACGACCATCACCATGCCTGTCTGCATCATCTTCTGTAAGCAACTGTTGTAGTACCACAACGGGCTGAAAGAGAATAATCCTTTTGAAAGTATTGCTTAACGTTCGGTAAAGATCCCCATGGTCTTTTTCAAGAACAAAGACCATATGTAAAGCGATTTGCCTGCATTCTTGGCGGCTTCTTTTATAGATGCGAGTCTTTCTATATTTGTGGCTGAAGCAAGGACAAAAACATATTTAAATGTCTTCATGATATGAGCCATCTTCTTGGACACGGTATTTTCGTGAATACATTTTTCATCGTGATTCAGCATGGTACCTTCAGTGATTAGCACGTCGATATTGGTAGCGTATTTTTTTAATGTCGGAAACAGTCCTTTTCCCATGTAGCCATGAGCACGATAGTCGCCGGTATGCCAGATGCGTTTGCCTTCAGCTTCTATCAGAAACATATATGAGTCGTATATGCTGTGGCAGTTGAAGAATGGTGTAATCTTGATGTCGCCTATCAGAATGCCGGCGGGCTTTTTGCGTGGAAGTGTCCTTTTCCATAGATTCATTCTATTGAGCAGTGAGATTTTGTACTCAATGTATTCAAGTTTGGAAAGGGAATCTTTGTACTCTTGCTCGTCACTGACGTTGTTCTGTAATTCTTGAACCTTTAGTTTTGCTCCCTCGTGTGTAACATGGTATTTGAGGGCAAGCAGTTCCTTCGTACCCTCGCCCATGTATTGGGGGATATTCGATGGAATGTATTCAAACAGCCCCACATGGTCTTCGTGCCCATGGGTGTAGAAGACGGCCTCGTTTTCTTTCTTGTTTTGGGCAAATATGCTTTCAACCATTTCTTGGTCTTCTTCTGGCGTGGTGGCTATCCCGTAGCCTGGAAGGTTTAGCCCGAAGTCAATAAATACGCGGGATGTTTCAGTCGAAATCTCCGTGATGCAACCGCCTATTTGGTCAAGTCCTCTATGTACTTTAATGTTCATTGTATGATTGATAATATCCGAAATGCTGCCGTGAGACAAATCTCAGGGCAAAGGTACATATAATCCCAAATCGGTCATTAGACTATTATGCGCAAACAAACTTTCTTTTTGTCATCTGCCTTTCCGTTTTTCGGTTGCAATGGAACCCCATTGCGCCCTCAAAACGTAGAGACATCTGAACAAAAACAGGAGTTGTTATCATCATAACGCTAATGACCGATTTGGGATAATATTTGCTTTTTGTCAACATCCGAAATATGTCTTGCCTTTACCGCTCATAATAACAATTCACGCAACCTTTGGGTAGGTTGCGTGAATGAGAGGTATTCGGTGAAGGGATGATGATCTTCTCGCCTTTATCAACAGAAAGCTCACTTTCCGAATTGTTTAGGTATTGGTAATACGTTGCAGTTGTCGCTTGTCGTCATCTGCCTCTTCTTCATCGTCATCATCATCGTCGTCTTCCCGTGGTTTGTAGGTGGCTTTAACGATGAGGATACTTAGTTCGTAGAGTAAGTAGATGGGCAACGAAACAAGTGTGAGCGTGAAGGCATCGCTGGTGGGGGTGATGACGGCTGCTATAATAAGGATAATCACGATGGCATGACGGCGATATTGGGTCATGTATGTCGATTTGAGTATTCCGAATTTAGCAAAAAGCCAACTGAGAACGGGCAGTTCAAAAAGTATACCCATCATCAGGTTGAGGGTCATCATGGTGTCGATGTACGAATCGAGAGCGATAAGGTTTTTCACGTCTCCACTGACCTGATAAGTACCTAAAAAGCGAAAGGTGAGTGGAAAAATGAGCAAGTAACTGAGAAGCGCTCCGCAAAGGAACATGATATAGCCTCCCAAAATGAACTTGACGGAATATTGTCTTTCGTTGCGGTAGAGAGCCGGCGAGACGAAGGAGAAGATGGCGTAAAGTATGTAGGGAGATACCAACAGGATAGCCATAAAGAATGCCATCTTGACATGAATGAGGAACTGCGAGGCCATTCCGGTATTGATGAGTTCCACATTGAAGGCTTCAGGGGCAATGGACGGCATACTGATGGCTTCACTCAACCGATAGAATAAGCGATATGTGATGAAGTCATCGTACTTGGGAGCCAAAACGATGTCGAAGAGCAGCTCTTTAAAGCAGAAAGCGATTACTGTAACAACCAGTACAGCAATGACGATTCGTACAATGACGGACCGAAGCGCGTCCAAATGCTCCCAAAAGGTAGCATTGATATCATGCTCGGGTGATTGCATTACTTCTCTTTCTGTTGGGTCGACTCGCTGCTTTCGAGTTCTTTCTTAGTTTCTTCTTCGATGCTGTTTACTCCGTCTTTGAAGCTGCGAACACCCTTACCCAGTCCTTTCATGAGCTCAGGAATTTTCTTTCCTCCAAATAGCAGTAATACGATGAATGCGATAATCAGGATTTCTTGTAATCCGATTCCTCCTAAAAACATTAATTGTAACATGTGATGATTTGTTTTATGTTTGATATTATAATGTATTGTTTTGTAGTTTATCTACTAATTCGTTGATGCGTTTCATCTGCTCAGGTATCTTGATGTGTTGTGGGCAGAGTTCCATACATTGGCCGCAGGCGGTGCAATGGCTGGCTTGTTTCTTGGAGGGTACGCTCTTGGAATATTTCTTGAGGAACGAAGAGCGTGCCTTGGTATAGTTGGCCGATTGTCGGCTGGCCGGAATGTTACCGTTTTCGATGCACTTGTTGAGATAGGCAAAATTGCCCGGAATGTCCACGTTGAAGGGACAAGGCATGCAGTAGCGGCATGCCGTGCAGGGTACGGTGGGATATTTCATCATGGCCGTGGCTGTTTCTTGCAAGAAGGTCTTGTCTGCATCCGAAACAGGCTTGAGAGGCGAGAACGTATCGATGTTCTCTGTAAGGTGTTCCATATAAGTCATACCGCTCAAAACGGTCAAGATGTTGGGTAAACTTCCAGCGAAGCGGAAGGCCCATGCAGCCGGAGTCTGATTAGGATCGCGCTCCTTGAGCTTGGCCAGCAATTGGTCGTTGAGTTTGGCCAGGCGTCCGCCTAAAAGAGGCTCCATCACTACTACAGGTATCTGACGTTTGGTCAGTTCTTCATAGAGGTATTCAGCACTTGGGCGATTGTCGGAGTCTTGAAGCCAGTCAAAGTAGTTCAACTGAATCTGCACAAAGTCCCACTTGACATCCAAACTGAGAGCATGCAGGAATGACTCGCGGTTGCCATGATAAGAGAAACCCAAATGGCGGATGCGCCCCTCTTGGCGTTCTTTTTGCAGGAAGTCGAGCATACCGTTGTTGACAAAACGTTTGTCGAAGTTCTCTTTTCCCGGACCTACACTGTGGAGCAAGTAGAAGTCGATGTAGTCAAGACCCAATTCTTTGAATGAGTTATCGTAGATGGCTTTTGATCTTTCAAAAGACCAATCATTGGCATTGAAATTAGAGAGTTTGGTGGCAATGAAATAGCTCTCGCGCGGATAGCGGCGCAGCGATTCTCCCATAGCCTTTTCCGATTGTCCGTTGTGATATACAGGCGCGGTGTCGTAATAGTTAACACCATTTTTCATGGCTACGTCAATCAGTTCGTTGACCTTATCTTGAAGGATGCGTCGGTCTTTTGAGGGCCAGCGCATACCACCATATCCCAAGATGCTAACACCTTTTCCGGTGACGGGGTCGAGGCGCGTGGTCATTTTGGTTTCAACCGGTGCGGGTGGCAGGAGTGAAGATGCCAGCGGAGATTGGGTGACTGCTCGTGCGTAGACAATAGATGAAAGGGCGGCTGTGCCTGTTCCGATCATCTTGAAAAAACTTCTGCGCTTAATGGTGTTGTTCGTACTCATATGGCAAATTGTTTTAATGATTTACTTCTACATCAGAATTAACCGGGACGATGCGTTCTGTGCCCCTCAACGTAGATGGCTTTGAGCGGCGAGGCCGGACAAGCAGCCTGGCAAGCACCACAACCGAGGCATTTCCCCGTATTAATAATAGGTATCATGAATCGTCCCGACGGAATCATCTGGATGGATGCGTTGGGACAGACTTCTTCGCAACGGTTGCAAGGTTTATCTTCAATCACCCGGCAGTTTTCGCGTATCCAGACGGCATAGCCAATCTGAATGTCGGTTTTGTCTTCAATAGATATTTTCTTTAAAGCTCCGGTTGGACATACTTCATTGCATTTCACACAATCAAGCGCGCAATAGCTATTGTTGAACATTAGCTCGGGCAGCATCAGCGTCTCGTAGGCCAACGAGGGCTTTAGAACCTTGTTCGGACATACTTCTACACATTTCTGGCAGACGTCGCAACGTTGTTTGAAGAGTTGGAAGTCTTCGGCGCCGGCGGGAATAATGGGGTGGCGGCTCTTGGGGTTCTTCTTCTTAGTGACAACGGCAATGCTGTCGTTCATCTTTTGTCTCACGGTGCCCATGGCTGAACTTTGGGCCAAACTTGATGTCCAAGTCAGGAAACTGCGTCTACTCGAATTGCAGTCTTTTTCCTCAGCAGTCGTGTCGGAGCGTTTACTGCCCGTGATGAGCAGCAGTAAATTCACGTCAATGAGTACCGTCAAAAGGATGGATAGCTGAAAAGAGCGTGTATGGAAGTTGTAGTTCTCGTCAGGAAAGCAACCCGCCAAAATGAGTAACCCGAAGGTTGCCAATAAGGAACAAGAAAAAACAGTTATCAAAATGAATCTCTTTGATAACCTGTTGGAAGCTCTTTCGGGCCTCGTGTCTTGCCTTGCAGGATGTTGCATTCTTGAATGTTGCGCTTGCTCTTGTTCGTGTTAGGCAGATTATTCCTAATAGATGAAGTCTGATTTAGAGACGCGGAGGCTGATTAATTGGCCATGTCCGAGAGGAACTTGATGCGTACCAATCTGATTTCTTCTTCAGAATAGTCATCACCCAATTCATCCATAGCATCATCCAGATTGTCTGTCTCTGACTCCTGGAAATAATCATAAATGTCATTGAGGCGATCTTCATCCATTACTTCGTTGAGGAAGTAGTCAATGTTGATCTTGGTGCCAGAATAAACAATGGCTTCTATGTTGTCGAGCAATTCGTCGAAATCAATGCCGTTGACTTCAGCAATGTCGTCAAGAGCCACCTTGCGGTCAATGCTGTGGATAATGCTGACCTTTAGTTTTGACTTATTGGCAATCGTACGGATGCGAAGGTCTTCGGGGCGTTCGATTTCATTCTCTTGGCAGTGGCGGCGGATGAGGTCGCAGAAAGCCTGACCATATCTTTTGGCTTTGCCCGAACCTACACCGGGAATGTTTTGCAATTCCTCGATGGTTTCGGGATAGTTGGTGGCCATTGCTTCGAGTGAAGGATCTTGGAAAATGACGTAAGGTGGTACGTTCAGTTCTTTCGATAATTGTTTGCGCAGGTCTTTGAGCATTTGGAACAATGCAGGGTCGACGGCGCAGCCTGAACCCGATTCAACGGGAATATCACTCTCATCTTCTTCAAAGTCGTTGTCAAGCGTGATGTCGAAGGCTGTAGGTTTCTTCAGGAATTTGTTTCCTTTTGAGGTTACTTTGAGTGCACCGGAGTTTTCAATGTCTTTGTCAAGATAGCCTAAAAGCTGACCTTGACGAATAACGGAGGTCCATATTTTCTCGTCGTCGTTTTCTCCGACTGCAAATAGTTCTAATTCGTCATGTTTGTGAGCTAAGATTTCATCGGTTTCGTTACCCATGATGATGTCCATGACATAATCTTCTGTAAAATTCTCTTTAATGGCCAATATAATGGCGATTACATTACATAATTGGTTCTTTGCTTCCACTTTTTCTTTGGGATTTAAACAATTGTCACACATTCCACAGTTATTGTGGTTATATTCTTCTCCGAAATAATGGAGTAAAAGTTTTCTTCTGCAAACGGAAGATTCCGCATAGGAGGCTGTTTCCTTGAGCAGTTGTCTACCTATGTCCTGTTCCGAAACAGGTTTGTCTTCCATGAATTTCTCCAGTTTCTGCAGATCTTTAAAGGAATAAAAGGCCACGCAGACACCTTCGCCGCCGTCACGTCCGGCACGTCCGGTCTCTTGATAATATCCTTCCAGACTCTTAGGCATGTCATAGTGGATAACATACCTGACGTCGGGCTTGTCAATACCCATGCCGAAAGCAATCGTAGCAACGATGACATCAATGCGTTCCATCAGGAAGTCATCTTGCGTCTGTGCACGGGTTGTAGCGTCCATTCCGGCATGATAGGGAGCTGCTTTGATGTCATTGGCGACGAGTACTTCTGCCAAATATTCCACCTGCTTGCGGCTGAGGCAATAAATAATACCGCTTTTGCCCTGGTTATTCTTAATGAAACGGATGACGTTCTTTTCAACATCCTTGGTCTTAGGCCTTACTTCGTAGAAAAGGTTGGGACGGTTGAAGGAGCTTCTGAAGTCTTGCGCTTCAACAATGCCGAGGTTCTTCTTAATATCCATCCTCACCTTGTCGGTAGCCGTAGCTGTGAGAGCTATGATCGGTGCTCGGCCAATGGCATCGATGGCAGGACGTATTTTGCGGTATTCAACTCGAAAGTCGTGTCCCCATTCTGAGATGCAATGGGCTTCGTCAATAGCGTAGAAAGAAATCTTAACTTGTTTGAGAAACTCAATGTTCTCCTCCTTGGTAAGCGTTTCAGGTGCCACATAGAGTAGTTTCGTAACTCCTTTGAGCAGATCCCGCTTCGTCTCATCAAGGGCAGTGCGGGTGAGGGTGGAGTTCATGAATCGTGCAATGCCTTCTTTTTCGCCCAAGCTGCTCATGACGTCAACCTGGTTTTTCATCAAAGCAATGAGCGGCGAAACTACAATGGCTGTTCCTTCAAGCATCAGGGCGGGTAATTGGTAGCATAGGCTTTTCCCACCGCCTGTTGGCATCAATACAAAGGAGTCGTTACCTGCAAGGACGTTGCTGATAATGGCAGCTTGATGTCCTTTGAAGGTGTCAAATCCGAAATATCTTTTCAGATTCCGGGTGATTTCTTTTTCTGTATTCATGTCAACCATGTGAAGGGGGACTTTACTTTTCGAAAGCACACAAAAGTATAAACAACTTTTGATTTCTTATATCTGTTTGTCGAGTTTTTTTGGCCTTCTATGGCTTTTTCTTTCTAAAAAAGTGTTCGAGGACGGGTTTTGCTACATTCCTGTTACTATTCTTTCGAAATTTAGTGCTTGTGTTCGACTTTTTAGAGGCAGAATTATCACAGCTCTGCGGCTATTTGGGAACTTTGTCGTTAGCCAGTTGAAAGATATAATAAACGTAGGGTTTCTTGACAATCTGTGAGAAGAGTAGGGTGTACTTCTTCCTGACCTTTACTTCCTGTTCATCCGATTTCCAATGACTGTCGAGCAATTCTTGTGCTTGCGTTGGGGTGAGTTGTCGCTTGTCAATAGCGTTGCGGTAACGGTCTTTCACATCGTCATAAATATCCTTGGCTTCGTGAAGTTCTTTCAGATAGGCATAGAAGACGGGCGTGAATTTTTCTTCAAGGGCTTTGCTCATTTTCAATCCACGTACAACGTGGCGACAGCGCCAGCGGTCTTTGTCGCTTTGTGCCCGAAGTGAATAAACCGTGAAAAAGCAGAATAACAAGAGCAGGGTGGTGCGGTATGCAGTGATTCGGATCATGGTGATAAAGGTTATTTTTGGTGTCTTATAAGATGATTGTATACATATAGAAAAAAGAGTCGGCCTATAAGCCGGGTTCTGTGCTTTCCTTGCGGAAAGTGTCTGCCATTTGTCTGATCCTCCGGTCACCCGAAGGCTTAATCGTTCTACCCTCCGATGTACTTTTAATTAGTTTGGACGGGCCGCCCTCAAACACCGGTATACTTGAACTTTCAACGTCTGTCAAGCACAGCGCCTTGCATCACTGCTCGGCCGGTGAGCTCTTACCTCGCCTTCTCACCCTTACCTCAAGATGACATGAGGCGGTTATTTTCTTCTGCTTTGACCTACTCTCGCGAATAGCTTCCCGTTAAGAAGTAGACTGCCCTATGTTGCCCGGACTTTCCTCCGACTTCTTTTTATGGATGCCGGCGGCAAACCGGCCGACTCTTGTCCTTCCTTTTATTTCGCGGGCAAAAATACTATTTTTTGTGCGTTATTGCGATGCCATAATTCCACAAATTCTTCCGAAAGCTTTCTTTTACGGCCTTTTTCTCGGTTTTAATCCTTACCTTTGCGTTCAAATGAACAATTCAATATTATTAATGAATGATGAATAAGACTATCTTTAAATTTTTATGGTTGTTCTTGGTCGCCTGCTTACCACTCGGAGCATTGATGGCCCAAGATTATGTGCCCACGGAGGCCAATTTAAAAAATCGTCAGGATTTTGAAGACGATCGTTTCGGTATTTTTCTTCATTGGGGTATTTACTCCATGTATGCACAGGGTGAATGGTATCTCAATACCGGCGGATTAAACAATGAAGAGTATTCGCAGGCCGCCCATGGTTTTTATCCTTCTCGTTTTGATGCCAAGGCTTGGGTTAAAGCTTTTAAGGATGCCGGAGCTCGTTACATTTGTATCACATCACGTCATCACGACGGCTTCTCAATGTTTAAGACGGCTGCATCCAACTACAACATTGTTGATGGAACTCCTTTTGGTCGTGATGTCTTGGCCGAGTTGTCGCAGGCTTGTAAGGAAGAGGGAATAAAGTTCCATGTTTACTACTCCTTGCTTGACTGGATTCGTGAAGATTATCCGATTGGAAATACTGGCCATAAAACCGGTCGCAAGGGTGATCATCCCGACTATAATTCCTATTTTAATTTTATGAAAGGACAGATTCGCGAGATACTCACCAACTATGGTGACGTGAGAGCCCTTTGGTTTGATGGTTATTGGGATCATCCCGATGGCAAGTCTGCTACATTCGATTGGCGCATGCGCGAACTTTATGATTACATTCATTCCATCAAGCCTGCTTGTTTGGTTGGTAACAATCATCATATAGCTACTATTCCCGGTGAAGACTTCCAGATGTTTGAGCGCGATCTGCCGGGTGAGAACAAGGCCGGTCTTTCGTCTGAGTCGGTTATAGGTCGTTTGCCACTTGAGATGTGTCAAACCATGAATGGTATGTGGGGATATAAAGTGGCCGATCTCAACTACAAGTCGGTGAAGGATTTGATTCATCTCTTGGTGCGTTGTGCCTCGAAAGGCTCTAATATGTTGATGAATATCGGTCCTCGTGCCGATGGTACATTACCCGATCTCTCGCTCGATCGCCTCAAGGGTATGGGCCAGTGGTTGCGCCAGTATGGTGAATCGGTTTATGGAACTGGTGCCAGCATCGTTCCGGAACAGAAGTGGGGCGTTTCCACCCAAAATGACAAATCAGTATATCTCCATGTCTTCTCTTGTGATTCCACAGCGATCAATGTGCCCATCATACAGAAGATAAAGTCTGTTACAGCTCTTCAGAATGCTACTCCGCTCAAGTACAAGACTCGCAAGGGCGAAGGCATCGTCATTGATATGCCTAAGTTGGAGGATGAAATAGATTATATCATTAAGGTTGAGTTAAAGTAATATTGCAAATTTCATATTAAGGCCGGCTGCAATTCACTAAAGAGTTGCAGCCGGCTTTTGCTTTACCAATGCGGTTACTAGACTGTTATGCGCTAATGACCGATTTGGGTTTAATAATTCCAAGATCTATTGCTATTCATTTTCAAGGTTGTCAGCATCGGTATAAGAACATTTGCATACCACTTTTTCCACCGTTCGTTTTATTCCCTGTTTCTTTGTGTCAATGCACTCCGTAACGATTCTCACTGTATTTGTCCCTATTTCGTCTACGGGCATCATGGCAATCCTCATACTTGGGCATAGTATGCGCAATGCCGGAATGGCATGGATGCAACCCAGTTGATAGCCGTCGTTGATATTGATTTGATGGTCAAAAAAGTAGCGGAATGCTTCTAACGCCAAGATGTGAGTGGTAAAGAAGAAACCGTCTACTTTAGGTTCATGTCTATAGATTGAGTCCAATGCATCTATAATGTTTTTCTCGTAGTTGTTAAACGGAATATCTGCCATTAGGGACTCTACTACTTGCAGCCCATTTTCTTCCAACGCAGCTTTGTAACCCATGTTACGTAGGTTCATCGTATACAAGTATTGGTTGGTGGTAATGATGGCTATGTGGCGAGCTCCATGTCTGACCATACTGTTAACGATGTTGTAGCTCGCCTCGAAGTTATCTACAACCACGGAATTGATGTTTGCGTCTTCGAATACACGGTCAAAAGTGACAATGGGATAACCGCCTTCCTGCAACTTGAGGATTTTATTTCTTGATAGCTTGGTAGGTGCGATGATGATGCCATCCACTTGTTTTGAAAGAAACATTGTCAGCATTCTGTCCTCTTGCGCTTGGCTGGAGTCGGAATTGCAAATCATCAAAGAGTAACCGGCCCTTTCAGCTTCCTTCTCTATTCGTCGCGCCATGGTAGAATAGAAAGCGTCTGTTATATCTGGTATAATCAGACCCAATATGCTCGACTTGCCCGTATTCAGTCCACGTGCCAACAAGTTGGGCTTGTAATTCATCTCACGGGCACACTGTCGCACCCGTTCCTGAGTTTTACGGCTAATATTCTTCTTATCCCCCAGATCGTTCAAGGTCCACGACACTGTGGCTATTGACAAGTTAAGTCTTTCTGCAATTTGTTTCAACGATACTCCCATGGTATATCCAATCTGTTAGTGTTTCGTATGTTTTCGATGTATTCACAGATTTGAAGCGCGTTGTCTCTTGTTCCTTTGTATGGAATGACATACTTGATTCCACCAATATCTACACCCGACATATCCATCATTTTAACTACATTTGCTTGTATAGTCTTGTTTTATTGATCAGTTCTCTATATCTGTACAAATCAAATGGTGGCTTTCCATATAGATAGTGGTTCTGATATTTTTCACCATCCACGCTGTACGTTATCAGATATATGCCCCTTGCATCCTTGGGCAAGGGCAGGTGAGCTACCAGAATTTGACCATTGGAAGGCACCTCATATTTACCGCTGTATATCTCTTTGTTGGTCTCGACATCTACAACCATAACATCCCCTTTGGAATCCTGCCTGGTATCGTTCACAATTGAGAGGTCGCATCCATTTTCGCTGTCGCACAGCATGCAGCACACATTGTGCTGCGAGTTTTTGATATAGTAATAAGCCCTCTTCTTGTTGTTGTAATAGTCTACCACGGCATCGGACAGCAAGGGCCAACCATCTCTCAAATTCCACCAAATGATGCCGCTCCTGCCATTCCCTTTTTGGCCTCTCCACAGTTCGATGAAATACTTCATGGCTTCCGCTTGTACGCTCTGTGAGGCAAATATGAAGTCATCGAGTTTTTTGGGTACATCGCCGAACAAATAGCGAACTTGATTTATCATGAGATTGTTGCGGGCATTGTCTTGTCCCAGTTCCCGGAATTTCCTGACCGATTTCGTGAGCCACTCCTCGTTCCACTGGAAATCATGCGTCCATGGATAGACGCTATCGGGAGTCATCATTTTCTTTAGGCTTTCAAGCGAGGGGCAACCATGGTATCCTATCTCGCTGACAAATGCATTCCGAGCTTCCGAATAATATGCGTCCTTGTAGTATCCTCTTGGTCCCCACAGGTGGGTTTCGGATAGAAGCCTTTCATTACATCCCGCCTTGTATATCTCTTCAGAATAATATGGAGAACTCGGTACGTAAGGCCTCGTGGGGTCGTATTCATACAACACCCTTGGCAAAACGATTCGGCTGACGACATCCCCGTTGGGATTTATGTTGAACGGGGCCATTGACCAGTGGCTGGAACAATCCACCTCATTGTTGCCGGCCCATACAACCAGTGATGGATGGTTGCGCAACCTCGTTACTACGGATATTGCCTCTTTTTCCACTTTGTCAGAGAATGCGCGTGTCTGAGGGTACATGGTGCAGCCCATGGAAAAATCCTGCCATACCATTAGTCCCTTTTCGTCACATAAATCAAAGAATGCGTCATCTTCGTAGACGTTTCCGCCCCAACACCGAATCATGTTGCAATTCAAATCTTCTGCCATTTCGATCGCATTGTTCAGATGTTGCCTGTCGCGGCTATGAAGTGCGTCAAGCGGAACCCAATTCGTTCCGCGCACGAATACGGGCACATCGTTTACGAAAAACTGAAATCTTCCGGGCGAATCCTCCGTCGTTCTGATGTTGTCCATCTCCAGTCTAGTGGTGCGAATGCCCAAGCGTTTCTTATTAATGTCCAGAATATTCCCATTTTCGTCCACCACTTCCATTGTCGCATCATATAGGGCAGCTTCCCCATACCCCTTTGGCCACCACAGATGGCAGTTGTTTACTTGGAATGTAATTCGTTCCGCGGGGCCGTATATCCTGTATGAGCATTCAAATGCCTTCTTTCCGTTTCTGTACAGTCGTATTACGGCACGTGCCTTTCCATATTGAGCGAACGGCATGGTCACTTGTATGTCCGTGAATATGGTCGCCTTATTGCCCTCTATTCTAGCGGTCATGTAATTGACATCTCTGATTCTTACGGGATTGCAAATATGTAGTTCAACATCCCTCCACAGTCCGGCCGATACCAATCGTGGCATGATATCCCATCCGAAGGTATGCGGGGCCTTGCGCAGGTTGACCGATTCCTCCGAAGGGCAATTCCCCATGCTGATCGCGCCTATGTGGTGATTTTCGCCATCCAGAGTGGATGACTGTAGTATCACCTGTAGTGTATTCCTCGAGCCTGACTTTAGAATTCCCGTCACATCGAAGGTGTGGGGTATAAGCATATTGTCGGTGCTACCCACATGCTTGCCGTTGAGCCAGATTTCGGCAAGGCAGTCAATGCCTCCGAATTTAAGTTCTACCTTCTGACCCTCTTTTAATGCCGGAGCCTTGAAGTTTTTCTGATAGCACCATTGATGTCCTTCCCAAAGCCTTGTTTGGTACACGTTGCTCCCGATCAAAGGATCGTCTATCAAACCCGCTGCTTGCAGGTCAATTTCTACGTTGCCTGGCACGGTGCAGGGTATGGTGCCTTTACCTTTTACTTGCCTTATTTCTTTAGGGTTCAGGATTGGCTTGGACGGCTGTTCCCAGTATGTCAGTTTCCAGTCGTTGCCGTTCAAACTGACTACAGAAGTTTGTTGCGAATAGCAGTACTCCGTAGTGCCGAAAAATGCGAGTGCCAAAAATATTGTTACCAATGTTTTGTACATATTCATGATGCTTTATTTTACTTTATTATATGCCCTTTGAAGTATATTGGATAGTTAATTCTGCATGCGAGATGTAGAGTTGCTAAAAGGGTGCAGGCTCTGCAAACATATTTGTCTTTGATAATTTATATCTGAAGACAGAGTGTACATTTTATATTACTTAATCGTTTAACTATGCAAATTTATAAATCAAATTAACATTGACAACGGCAAGTTGGATTAAAACAAGTTAAAAGCTGGATTGGTATTTCTGAAATTACCCCGTTGGTTTATTGGATTAGTAAATATGATGATGTCCATTGGACGTTGATTTACGAAACTGGCATATAGTATGAATATTATAACTGCGATTTTACTTGTTTTGTGGGTCAAGAGACCGCTGGAAGGATTTGCTTATTACAGTGTGGAAACAATGTAATGTACAGTATCGAAGCCGTTAATTGCTACATCCACATTTTTTTGCGAATTTCTTTGGTAAACTGGGCTGTTAGCTTACAATAGGCATTGAATTGTTGGCGGCTGATTAGGTGTGGCAAATCCTTCTGCCACATGGGGATGATGTAAATTAGAACATTTTTGGGCCACTCTGAAAAATTGGATGAATCAATTTCATTTATCAGGCTTTGCCACTCCTGTTTCGGTATCCTTCAAGCGTTCTGTGTCGCGCTCAATACTTTTGAATTGGCGTCCTTTTGTCAACGTCCAAGTCAACTTGATGCCTATGGCGCTGGATGTGTCGCTGTTGCGAGTTGTGCTGTGCTTATTGGTAAGGTGGTTGTGGTAGATCACCTCTTCCACCTTTCCATTACGTTTGAAAGGGTTTTGGCAAAAAAGGCTTGCAGTGAGTTTTTTTATTCTGTATGATGCCGATACATATGTGGAGAAGATGTTGCGTGGCTCATATTCGCTCTCCATAAAATGAAAACCGTTGTCCATGGTTGCCATCAAAGTCCAATTGCCCAGCCATGCTGTCAGTCCCAAATTGAAGTTAAATGATGTCAGACGATGGTT
>CALZOH010000002.1 GCA_945827465.1 uncultured Prevotellaceae bacterium | reverse complement strand
TAAGCCGCACCTTCCTCGGCGGCAGCCTCACCTGCTTCATCGACGGTTTCGACCTCTTGGGCAACCTCTCGAACGTGAACCGCACGGTCAACGCTCAAGGCCGCACCGAGACGCGCTATAACGTGGTGCCCCGCTACGCCATGCTCCACGTCATTTACCGACTCAACAAACAACCCAAGAAAAAGAATCAATAAGCATAGGTCTTATCTCATGTTCGCGCGCATCAGGATGTATATCTTGATGCGCGCGAACTAATAGTATTTATATTATTTCCATGAAAAGTATCTCTTTTCAATATTAATCACATAATTTTGCAGCCGCAAAATTCATTCATAAAAGATGAAAGCTCTACAAACCATACTTTTGCTCATCGTATCGAACGTATTCATGACCTTCGCTTGGTACGGACATCTCAAATTGCAGGAGATGAAAATCAGCACCAACTGGCCGCTATATGCCGTCATCCTGTTCTCATGGAGCATTGCCCTGGCTGAATACAGTTTCCAAATACCGGCCAACCGCATCGGATTTCAAGGCAACGGAGGTCCGTTCACATTGATGCAACTCAAGGTGGTGCAAGAAGTCATTACGCTCATCGTATTTATCGGCTTCTCCACGCTGCTGTTTAAGGGAGAAAGCCTGCATTGGAATCATCTTGTCTCGTTTCTCTGCCTGGTGGCAGCCGTCTACTTCGCCTTCCTGAAGTAAACATAGCTACGCACTCTTGACCACCCATTTGTTCTCACACATCAAATCGACAAATATGGAAAAGAAACTGACCAAAAGCCCCAACAAAAAGATTGCGGGCGTCTGTGGAGGAATTGCCGATTACTTCGACATTGACCCCACGCTTGTAAGAGTCGCTTACACACTCATCGCCTGCTTCACGGCAATCATCCCAAGCATAGTGGCCTACATCATCCTATGCCTGATTATGCCCAATAATGATTAACAAGAACTACATCCCGGTGCATACTCAAGTCGGAGATGAAACTACTAAAGGGACGCTACTCAACTCCGAATAGCGTCCCTTTTGAGAAAAAGACAAGGTATTTCTCGCTCATTTCGCTTGGTTTGCATTAACTTTGCCAACGAAATCAAGCAAACTTTCATAATAACTATTCGCTGACATTGAACATTCAATCGAAAGTCGTTGCACCCTTAGACAATCGGAAAGTTCCTTGTCTGGATAGCGTTTATTTCGTTCTATCAATATTCCATCACTATGTTGAGACTAAAATTGCTTCTCATGACGTTTTTCTCCCTCTTAACACCCTTCATTCAGGGCGAAACCATTGACAACACCCTCAACCCCTTGGCTCACGTCAGCTCCAATCCGGGTTTTTGCAGTATTTTCCATTCATGGGGATTCATCGGTGACTCCTTGGCCAGCGGTGAACACGAAAGCCGCGACAAAAACGGGAAGAAAGGTTATCATGACTTCTACGACTACTCTTGGGGACAGCGCATGTGTGCCGCCATGGGCGTGAAAGGCGATAACTACTCTCAAGGAGGCGAAACGGCCAAGGGGTGGATCAGCCACTTTTGGGATCAACCCTCCAACCGCAATCACAACATTGATGCCAAGGCAAGTCCGAAGCAGGCTTACATCATAGCCCTCGGAGTGAACGACCAGAACCAAAAGGTCGCAGTGGGCGATCCCGAGAAGGATATTTGCAAAGACGACTTCAACAAAAACGCAGACACCTACTCAGGCAACTACGGAGGAATCATCCAGCGCGTCAGAAGCATTTCGCCCGACTCGAAAATCTTCTTGGTGACCAATCCCGGACGCAAGGAAGATAAAGCCACCGAGAACTACAACCAAGCCATTCGCAAGATGGCAACCCTCTTCGATGGCGTTTACATCATCGACTTGGCCAAGTACGCCGCTCCTTTATATAAAGAAGGTACCGAGTTCCGAAAGAAATTATTCTTGGGCGGACACATGAACGCCATGGGCTACGAATACACAGCCTGGATGTTTATGACCTACATCAATTGGATTATCGAACAGCAGCCGGAAGACTTCCAACAAGTGGGCTTCATTGGCACTCCCTACAAATATTGAAATACAAACTATATTATCCAGAATGAAAAAATCATTTATCTTACCCATTATGGCAGGAACATTAGCATTTGCCATCAGTTGCGGACCTAAAACTACGGAAACCGCCAACCCTTTCCTCACGGAATATCCCAACGAGTTTGACATTCCTGATTTCGCCAACATCAAGTACGAACATTACATCCCCGCCATCAAGGCCGGCATCGAAGCCCACAATCAGGAGATCGACTCCATCTTGAACAATCCGGATGAAGCCAACTTTGAAAACACCATTTTGGCACTCGACAACGCCGGACAATTGCTCAACAAAGTCAGCACCGTGCTCTTTGCCTTGAACAGCAGCGACAACACGGACGAAATGCAGAAAATCACGGAAGAAGCCCAACCGCTCATCACGGCTCACAGCGACGAGGTAGCCCTTAACAAAAAACTCTTTGAACGCATCAAGCAGGTTTATGACAAGAAAGCGGAACTGAATCTCAACACGGCTCAGGAGCGCTTGCTTGACGACTACTACAAGAACCTCGTGAGAAGCGGTGCACTGCTCACCGACCAGCAGCAAGACACACTGCGCCAAATCAACCAACGCCTTGCCGCCCTTGAACTCTCGTTCGGCAACAACGTGTTGAAAGACATCAACGCCACTGAAGTAGTGGTGGACTCTGAAGAAGAGTTGGCCGGACTCGACGCCGCCATCATTGAGAACGCTGCTGCCGAAGCCAAGAACAGAGGCAAAGAGGGCAAGTGGGTATTTACCGTTAACTCCACCAACCGCCTCAGCATTCTCACCAACGCCGAGAACCGCGGCCTGAGAGAAAGAATCTACCTCACCTATACTTCCATTTGCAGCAACGGCAATGAGTTTGACAACTCCAAAAACATCAACGAACTCTTGCGCCTCCGCCAAAAGAAGGCCCAGATGCTCGGTTTCGACAACTTTGCCGCTTATATGATGGACAAAGTGATGGCCAAAACTCCCGAAGCAGCCGAGAACCTGCTCTACCAGGTTTGGAAACCCGCTGTCAACAAGGTAAAGCAAGAAGTGGCCGAAATGAAGGAACTGGCCGGTTTCGACATTCAACCCTGGGACTACTATTATTACATCGAGAAGCTCAAAGCCCACAAGTTCAACTTGTCTGAAAATGATGTTCGCCCCTACTTCAAGTTAGAGAACGTCGTAAAGAATGGTCTTTTCTACATCGCCAACCGCCTCTACGGCATCACCTTCACCGAACTGCCCGACGCTCCCAAGTATAATCCGGAAGTAACCGTTTATGAAGTGAAGGACAAGGACGGCAAGCACGTAGCCGTGTTTATGACCGACTACTTCCCCCGCGCCACCAAGTCGCAGGGCGCTTGGATGAGCGAGTTCAAAGGCGAGTATAACTACCAAGGCGCCAACGAACGCCCCATCATCTTCAATGTAGGCAACTTCACCAAGCCCTCTAAAGACACTCCTTCGCTCCTCACGGTAGATGAAGTGCTCACCGCATTCCACGAATTCGGTCACGGCCTGCAAGGAATGCTCACCACGGCCGAATACCGCGGTCAGTCGGGTACCAATGTTGACCGCGACTTCGTTGAATTGGCTTCACAGATTGACGAACACTGGGCCATGGAGCCGGAAGTGCTCAAGAACTATGCCCTGCACTATCAAACCGGCGAAGTGATTCCCGACAGCCTGATTCAAAAGCTTGAAGCTTCCAGCAAGTGCGGCCAGGGTTTTGCCACGGTGGAATACATTGCCGCTTCACTGCTCGACATCGAATGGCACAAAACACCGATGCCCGCCATGCACGACATCGACATCCGCAAGTTTGAAAAGCAAATTGCCGAAAAGATTGGTCTGCCGGCCGAAATCACTTATCGCTACCGCAGTCCTTACTTCCGCCACATCTTTGAAAGCAGCCACTACGCAGCCGGCTACTACACCTATATGTGGGCCGAAGTGCTCGATGCCGACGGCTTTGAACTCTTCAAGGAAAAAGGCATCTTCGACCCGGAAACGGCCGAAAGTTATCGCAAGAACATCCTGGAACCGGGCGACAGCGAAGACCCCATGAAGCTTTACATTAACTTCAGAGGACGCAAGCCCAACGTAGACGCTCTGCTGAAAAACCGCGGACTCATCTAAACTCAGCAGTTGTCATTCATCAAACATCCCCCAACCATTCGCAAGAACGTTGGGGGATGTTTTGGATAGGAGAACTATCGGCTGACCGTTACTTCAACTCAAAGTCAACAAGAATCGGAAGATGGTCGGAAGGGTGCCAGAAGTTCGACAACTTTTGCTCATCCCTGCGCGGACGGGTATAATCGTCGGTAATGATTTCAGCCCTTGTCACGCATTCATAGAGCGAAGGTGTGCAGTAGACGAAATCGATGCGCGAATTGGAACCGGTTGACGAGAAGAACTCTCCGGGATGCTGGTGAGCCACCGCGTCAATGTAGGGCGTATTGCCCAAGATGTAATGATGCACCCAGAAGTTCGGACTGTCGAGCGTATAATTATATACCTTGTTGTCGAGAGGCGAACGCGAATTGAAGTCGCCCATCATCATCCAATATTCTTGCTCGCGACCGGGCTGCTTGCCCAAGGTGTGACGATAGATATACTCCACTTCTTTTTTGCGATATTGAGAGCCTTCGTTGCGCTGCTTGCTCAGTTCGCGGTCCTTGGCATTGGGAGCATAGGCCTGCGGCCAGGTGTGAAGGGTGACAATATTGATCTTCTGCTTGCGCACTTCTATCGTGGCCCATCCGGCACCGTGCATCACGGTGGTGTCGGCATTGCCGGTGATGCGTTCCACGTTTTCAATGGGATAACGCGAGGTGATGACCTGCGGATAATTGTCGCGATAGCCGCCGATATACCAATACTTATGGCCATAGCGTCGAGCCAGCTCTGCCCAATGGTCGGGCAGATAGCGCTCTTCCTTTTTCATCGCCTTGGCCGTTCCGGAATAATAGATGGTTTGCGCCTCACACCATACGCAGACGTCGGGGCGCTGCTCTTTCACCCATTTCACGAAGGAAGCATAGTTATCGTCTTGTCCACACCACATTCCGTTTTGTATGTTCCAATACAGCAGTCGGAATCCCTTCTTGGGTTTGGCTCCATCCTTGCCCGAGGCTTGCCCCTGGAGCGAGAGACCCAACATCAACAACACCATTATCGCCATGCGCTGCCCAAGAGCGCCCAGCGGAAGTAAAGCATCTTTTCTTTTCATCGTTAATCTTCTTTGTCAGTTTGAATGGTGCAAAAGTAAAGATAAATATCGACCCTTACCGCTCATCCCGCTTAAAATCCTTATTTACATTATTGATTCATAAAAAAACAGTCTGCTTTCCACTGCAATAAAACTTTTCCATTAACTTTGCCGCACCATCCCTGATTTTAGAAAACTTTACGTATGTATCAACCCCGGTGGCTTCTGATAGTCTGTCTGCTCTTTTCCGCCCTTACTTGTAAGGCGGAAGGTGACGACAATGTGCCCAAGAACGACACGCTGCAGGTGGGTGTTTACGTCCACGTCGACCGCGCTTACTATGAGGGTGACAGCATTCCTAACGTCAGGTTGCACACCTTCTACCGTTACCCGCCGATGGTGTTCAAGAACGAGAAAGAGCGCGAACGCTACAACCGCATGGTGAAAAACATCAAATATGTATTCCCCTACGCCCAACTGGTGAGAACCACGCTGATTGAAACCCATGACTACCTGGCGACGCTTCCTGACGAGAAGAGAAAGAAGCAACATATTGCCCTGGTCGAAAAAGGCATCAAGGAACAATACACGCCGGTGGTGCGCAAGCTGTCGCGCTCTCAGGGCAAATTGTTGGTGAAGCTCATCGACCGCGAATGCGGACAAACTTCTTACGAAATGGTTCGCGCCTTTTTAGGTCCGCTCAAGGCCAGTATTTATCAAGTGATGGCCGGCCTTTTCGGCAATAGTCTGACCAAGCATTACGACCCCGAGGGCGATGACAAATTCACCGAGCGCATTGTCAGAATGGTTGAAAGCGGACAAATCTAACAAACAGTATGAAGAGAAGATTGCTATCATTATTATTCACTTGGTTGCTCATCACCTCGGCGGCCTTCGCCCAGGAATACCGGCAACTAACCAATCTGCCCAGCGTTTACGTCAACACGTATAGCGGGGCCGGCATTACGAGCAAGGAGAACTATATCTACGCCCGCTTGGTGTGGGTGGACGAAAAGGGTACGGCCGTTTATGATTCCATCCAGATTCGCGGACGCGGAAACTCCACGTGGGGCATGGCCAAGAAGCCCTATCGTATCAAACTGCAGAAGAAAAAACGCCTGTTGGGCAGCGACCACGCGAAGGCACGCAGCTGGACACTGCTGGCCAACTGCGCCGACAAAGCCATGATCAGGAATGCACTGGCTTCGGAGGTGGGAGCCTTCTTGGGATTGAAGTTTAATCCTGCCGCCGAATTTGTGGACTTCTACCTGAACAATAAATACAAGGGAACTTACCAGGTATCGGACCAGATTGACATCCGTCCGCAAAGGGTCGACATCTACGAGCAAGTCTACCAGGTGACCGACAACATCACCGACGTGAGCGGCGGATACCTGCTTGAGGCGACGGGTAATTACGACAGCAGCGACCCTTACTTCACCACGTCGCACAATGTGTTGGTGCGCATTCACGAACCGAGCGATTCCATCGGCAACCGCCAACTGAAATATATCAAGAACTACATTGCCGGTTTTGAGAACAGCCTCTACAGCGAGAAGTTTGGCGACGCCAAATTGGGTTATCGCCGTTACGTCGACTCCACCAGCCTTTTCGCCTGGTATCTGGCCAATGAAATTGCGGCTAATCCCGACGGCTTCTACAGTACTTACTTCTACAAAGACCGCAACGACCCGGCCCTCTACTTCGGACCGCTGTGGGACAACGATATCTCGTTTAACAATACGACGCGGAAAGGCGACGTGAGCCAAAAGCTCATGATCGACGTGGGTTATGGCGACACGATGATGAAAGTGTGGCTCACCCGCATGCGCCAGGACGAATGGTTTACGAAGTCGGTGGCCCAGACTTACGCCGATGCCTACAACCGCGGACTCACCGACTTCATGATTGAGAAGGTTGACTCTCTGGCCCGACTCCTCGAGAAGTCGCAGGAAGAAAACTACAAGGTGTGGAACATCCGCCAACGCTATTACGAAGAAATCAAGCTCTTCAGCACTTACGACGAGTACATCGACGACCTGAAGACTTTTATCCGCGACCACAACGATTACCTGAAGCGGGCTTTCAGGTATATTTCTCCCTTTGAATGCGACACGGCATCGTATTACCGCATCTATAATATGAACATCGCCAACGGCCTGATGGATGTGTGCAGCGCTTCGACCATCTACAACGTGCCCTACGTCTGTCTGTACATGGAGACGGCCGAACGCCTCTCGCAGCAATGGCGCATCCTGCCGGTGGACGACCACTACCTGTTTGTGAACCGCGAGAGCGGGCTGGCCCTTGCCGACCTCACCCAGACGGCAAGCAGCAGTCACCTCACCGTGGCCGAGCCCGACCCGAGCGACGAGCGGCAGCTGTGGGACATCGTGCGCAATCCCTCGACGGGCTACTGCAACCTGGCCAACCTTGCGACCGGCCGGATTGCCATCAACAAAGGGGGATACAGCCGAAACGATAATCCCATCATCAGCTTCACCAGCAACCAGCTCGATGCCACCTCAGGCAACCGCCTTTGGTATTTTGAGAAGGCCGGGCCCGTGGTGAACCAGCCCGACGCCATCCGGGCTCTGCCCGAAGAGGCGGAGGAATATGCGCTGATGTTCCATCCTGCACAGCAGGAAGTGCACTTCATTGCGCCCGACCTCGGCCGACTCCGCTTCGAGGCCCGCGTGTTCACGCTCGACGGCCGGAGGGTCGGCTCCTTCCAGGCCGACGAAGCCTTCTCGACCCGGCAGCTGGCGCGGGGCATCTACCTGGTGAGCTGGCAGTACGGCGGACGGACGCATTCGGCCAAGTTTGAAAAGAAGTAGCCCCCTGCCCCACTCCAAACTGACAACGACAATTCTTAATTCAATAATCATTCAATTATATTTTCTATTTATGAAGAAGACCTCTTACTCCCCCATCCTGCTCCCTGCCATCGGACTGGCGGCCCTGAACTCTGCCGAGAGCAAGGCCCAAACCACAAACGGGCAGAAGCAGTACAACATTGTGTACATCATGACCGACGACCACACGGCCCAGATGATGAGTTGCTACGACAATCGCTACGTTTCTACTCCTAACCTGGACCGCATTGCCAACGACGGCGTGAGGTTTGTCAACAGTTTTGTGGCCAACTCGCTCTCCGGCCCCAGCCGCGCCTGCATGCTTACGGGCAAACACAGTCACAAGAACGGGTTTACCAACAATGAGCACGGCGTGTTTGACGGTTCGCAGCAGACGATGCCCAAACTCTTGCAGAAGGTGGGCTATCAGACGGCCATGATTGGCAAGTATCACCTCAACAGCACGCCCACGGGCTTTGACTACTGGAAGATTCTGCCCGGACAGGGTGAGTATTACAACCCCGACTTCATTACGATGGACGGCAAAAGGGTGCGCGAGCACGGTTACGTGACCAACCTGATTACCGACATGAGCATCGACTGGCTGGAGAACCAGCGCAACAAGAACCAGCCCTTTGCCATCTTTGTGCACCACAAGGCCTGTCACCGCATCTGGATGTCGGAAATGAAGTACCTCAATGAGTACGAAGACAAGACCTTTGAAATCCCGGCCAATTTCTATGATGACTATGCCAACCGCCGCGCCGCCGCCGAACAGGAGATGAGTATCTTTAAGGATATGGACCCCATCTACGACCTGCACCTCTATCAGGAGGGCAAGACCTCTCCCCTCACCCGCAGCTACCTGAATATGGTGAGCCGCATGGACGAAGCCGACAAGGAGGCTTGGTATCGCTTCTACAACCCGATTGCCAACAAGTTCTACCAAAGCAATCTGCAAGGAAAGGAACTGGCCGAGTTTAAGTTCCAACGCTATATGCGCGAGTACGCCAAGGTAACGAAGTCGGTCGACGACAATGTGGGCCGCCTGCTCGACTATCTGGAGAAGGCCGGATTGCTGGAGAACACCTTGGTGGTCTATACCTCCGACCAGGGCTTCTACATGGGCGAACACGGATGGTTCGACAAGCGCTTCATGTATGAAGAGTCGTTCAACACACCGCTCGTGATGCTCCCGCCAAAAGGTTTTAAGGGCAAGGGTGTGATTAAGGAAATGGTGCAGAACATTGACTACGCTCCCACCTTCCTCGAACTGGCCGGCGCCAAGATTCCGTCCGACATCCAGGGCGTATCGCTCGTGCCGCTCCTCAAGGGAGAGCATCCCAAAAACTGGCGCAAGTCGCTCTACTACCACTTCTACGAATATCCTGCCGAGCACGCCGTGAAGCGTCACTATGGTGTGCGCGACTCACGCTATAAGTTGATTCATTTTTATAACGACATCGACGAGTGGGAGCTCTACGACCTGAAGAAAGATCCTTCGGAAATGCACAACATCTACGGCCAACCCGGTACCGAGAAGATTACGAAGCGCATGATGAAGGAGCTAGCTCGCCTGCAAGTGGTCTACGACGACCCCATCCGCGAGAAATATCCGCTGAAGTATTAAGAAGACATTCTGAAAAGATAGGTTTGCGAGCGCAAACCTATTTTTTTGCCCCTAAGCCATCCTCACCCCGTCCTCGTCGCTGCGGCCCTCGCCCCCGGCAAGCCGACGGGCATCGTTGGCAGTCCGCCGGGCAGAGCAAGCCCAACGACTCCTTGAGGAAAGTAAAACCGGAGGCGCCAACCCGTCCCAACAGGCAGAGGCTTGCTATTTCCTATTAGATATTCGATGCCGCAACTGACGGCTCACCGTTTTCTTTCATCATAAATGTTAAATTATATTTTTATATACCTTCTGAAACTTTTCAGAAGGTCGAAACAAATGTTTTCGCGTCTCTGAAACTTTTCAGAAGGTCAAAACAAATGTTTTCGCGTCTCTGAAACTTTTCAGAAGGTCGAAACAAATGTTTTCATGTCTCTGAAACTTTTCAGAAGCTTGAAAAAGACATTTTTTAAGATTTGACGATTCCCGCAAGCTTTCGCGCAGGCATAGAAAGAGAACTTCCCGACTGCTTTTGCAAGCGGCCGGGAAGTTTCTTTATTTCGGGACTTCAAAAATTAGAACAGATGGCAACTCAAGACCAATCCTGCCATAACAATTGAAATCATACTCATCAACTTGATCAAAATGTTCAAGCTGGGACCTGATGTATCCTTGAAGGGATCGCCTACGGTGTCGCCCACGATGGTGGCCTTGTGGGTTTCGCTACCCTTGCCGCCGAAGTGACCTTCTTCTACATACTTCTTGGCGTTATCCCAAGCTCCACCTGAGTTGGCCATGAATACGGCCAATACGAAACCGGAGCTGAGAGCACCCACCAAGAGTCCCAATACGCCTGATACGCCGAAGATGACGCCCGTCAGGATGGGGGCAACGATGGCCAAGAGCGAGGGAACAATCATCTCGTGCTGCGCACCCTTGGTTGAAATCATAACGCACTTGCCGTACTCGGGGGTAGCCTTTCCTTCGAGGATGCCCTTAATCGAATGGAACTGGCGACGTACTTCTTCTACCATCTTCTCAGCCACGCGGCCAACGGCCTTCATCGTGAGTCCGCAGAAGAGGAAGGTGAGCATGGCACCGATGAACATACCGGCCAATACGCGCGGGTTCATGAGCGTTACGTCGAAGTAGGCCATGAAATCGGCAAACGAAGCTGAAGCGGTTTCAACCGTGCGGGTGGCCTGCTGGCTGAGGGTATCGATGAAGGTCATCTCGGTCTGACCCTGACGAACCATACCGATGCGCAATTCCTCCACGTAAGAGGCCAAGAGAGCCAAACCGGTGAGGGCGGCAGAACCAATGGCAAAACCCTTTCCGGTAGCAGCAGTGGTATTGCCCAACGAGTCGAGAGCGTCGGTGCGCTTGCGAACCGATTCGCCCAGGCCGGCCATCTCGGCATTACCGCCGGCGTTG
The DNA here is from genome assembly GCA_945827465.1 of uncultured Prevotellaceae bacterium. Lineage (GTDB taxonomy): Bacteria > Bacteroidota > Bacteroidia > Bacteroidales > Bacteroidaceae > UBA6382. Next base: position 21,984 of record CALZOH010000002.1, on the reverse strand, counting down.
TCGGCAATAGGACCGTAAGCATCGGTTGCCAAGGTGATGCCCAGCGTTGAAAGCATACCGACAGCAGCCATACTGATGCCGTAGAGACCATGAGAAATATCAGCAAAGTTAAAGCCCGAAGCAAAGCCGTAGGAAAGAATCACACCAACAACTACGGCAATTACGGGAATGGCAGTGGACAACATACCCAAACCTACACCCGAGATGATGACGGTGGCAGCACCGGTCTGACCACTTTCGCTCAACTTACGGGTGGGTGAATAGCTCTGAGAAGTATAATACTCGGTGGCGCGGCCAATGACGATACCTACCAATAAACCGGCAGTAACGCTCAAGCCATACTTCCACCATCCCTCAAGACCCAGACCGTAGAGAATCAAGAAGGCAAAAACCACGATGAGCAGCGAAGCCAAGTTGGTACCCTTCTCCAGGGCCTGAATCAAATTCTTCATATCAGCATCTTCGCGCGTGCGGACCACAAAGATACCTATCAACGAAAGCAGCACTCCGACTGCACCAATCAACATCGGAGCAATAACGGCCTTGAACTGCATTTCGACCGTACTCATGGCAAAAGCAGCTGCACCGAGCGAAGCCGTAGCCAAGATACTGCCGCAATACGACTCGTAGAGGTCGGCACCCATACCGGCCACGTCGCCCACGTTGTCGCCCACGTTGTCGGCAATGGTAGCCGGGTTGCGCGGGTCGTCCTCAGGAATATCTTCCTCAACCTTGCCCACCAAGTCGGCGCCCACATCGGCAGCCTTGGTGTAGATACCACCGCCCACGCGGGCAAACAAGGCTTGCGTACTGGCACCCATACCAAAGGTCAGCATCGTAGTGGTAATGGTGCAAAGCTTAGTCGTAGCCGTCATGCCCTCCGGCTCAAAGTAATTGAGCACAAGGAACCAAATGGAAATATCCAACAATCCGAAACCAACCACCACCAAACCCATCACGGCGCCACTGCGAAAGGCCACCTTCAGACCGGCATTGATAGACTGACGGGCAGCATTGGCCGTACGGGCCGAAGCATAAGTAGCCGTCTTCATACCCAAGAAACCGGCCAGACCCGAGAAGAATCCTCCCGTAATAAATGCAAATGGTACCCACGGATTCTGAATGTTGAATACGTAAGCCATAATTGCAAAAATGACGAACAAGACCACAAACACATAGCCAACAATTTTGTATTGCTGACGCAAATAAGAGTTGGCACCTTCGCGCACGTTCGCAGCAATCCGAATCATGTCAGGAGTTCCTTCGCTCTCCTGCTTCATCTTCTTGTAAAAGAACCACGCAAAGCCCAATGCAATCAGTGATGCAACAGGCACTAAATAAAATATTATCCAATCCATAGTAAGTTGTAGTAATTAATTATCTAAAAACGTTTACAAAGTTAGCAGAAATCAATCTATTGAAAAAGATTTTTCGGAATTAGATTGCTCTTTGAATACTGTCACGCAGCACTATTGGCGACTCAGGTCCCATATTGAACAACAAATCGGCAATACTGAGGTCGGGAAGGAAGCCAAAACGGTTTTCAAACACCTGATAATAGCGACACGGGCGGAAAAGCGGTGTTCCCTCCTTCTGCTTCGGACTGATGGCTTGCCGGTAATCGTCGGCATCGGCCGGAGAGGCACAATATTCGTCGGTAAAGCGCACCTCCGGACTCAGGTCGAGCAAGCCGCAAATCGTTTCGCGCAGCGACTCGTTGAAGTCGAAGAGAAACTCAAAAGACTTTTCATAAAACGGACGCAAGTCGTCGGCATAGTACTCAAAGAAGGGACTGTTCTGATAAGCCGTTGTCAATGCCTGCCAGTGCAAATGCTGCCAATTGCCGTGACTGCTGATGCGGATGTCCTTCACCTCACTGTGAGACGGGTCGTCGCGCACAATGGGAATGGTCAAAGCCTGACGCCCGTCGGGAGCAGCAATGAGGCACCGGCTGCGATAAGTCTGTTTCAGGTAATGCTCGTGACGCTCCATCCAAACTTGCGGATAACGAAAGAGCTGACAATAGTAACTGACAGGGCCCAAATAGGCCGTAGAGAGATAAACGGCAGTACTCATAAACAGTCATAAGAAAAGCAGCCGATTAGACAAAAAGTTAACCGGCTGCCATCATTAAATCATGCTAAAACAATCAAAACTAATTCTTCTTAACGGTCATACAATCGATGTTGGGCATCCAGTTGGCAGGATTGCTCAAACGTACCTTGTTATAACCTTTATTCAATCTTACTTTCACGTCAACAGTAGCCCACTTCTCGGTAAAGTCTCCGCTCATAAGACTGGTAAGCTGGAGGGTCTGATTACCGTTAACGGTCACCGTCATGTTGCGTGCATCGCCCGAAGCATAGCGAATGGAAAGCGTATATTCCCCACCCTTCTTGCTATAGACATTGGGCCACTCCAGATAGTTGTCGGCCGCATTACCCAAATAGCCTACATATTCGCCTTGGTTGGCAGCATCGCTGGGTTGCCAGAGCGGACTCTGACCTTTTCCGATTTCCTGATAAGCTTGCAGATAAGCTTCCTCAGCTTGGTAAAGCGACTTCTCGTTGCGCTTGCCGGTCATAAAGAAAGCACGCGAGCCATGGGCCGGAATCGAAACTTGAAGCGTTCCGTTAGCACCACCCGCTACATCCTGATGGGTGAAACAATCGTAAACCTTCACCTGGCCTTCAAAACCTACAGCCTCCATCGAAACGGGAATCGTCTTCGCTTCGTCCGTGAGGTTCATAACCACTACGGCACGCTTCGGCCCCATCAATTTCTTCATATCCTTGGCCACCACGTACACTTCGCCCTCGCGCTGCACCACGGGAGCACCCAAACCCAACTTGTCCTGGTTCATGGCCAGCAAGTCGGCATTCTTCAAAAGGTTCAGAGAATATTCGGGAATGGTGGTCATGTCGCAACCAATCAGCAAGGGAGAGCTGGCAATACACCAATAAGCCATGTGGGTATTCTCCTCATCGTGCGACAGGGTACGACCGATTTCCAACATATCAGGGTCGTTGTAATGACCGCCGCCGGTATAGGCTTGAATATAGAGATTTTCCTTGATGATATTTCTGACAGACTCCCAAGCGCAATAGATGTCGCCGGTTGTGCGCCATGAATCGGCCACATCACTAATCCAAGTTCCGGGATAAGCCCAACGACACACATTGAATACAACTCCGGGCTTGCCACAGTTCTTAATGGCATTACTGATTTTGGTATACTGGGCACGCTCATCCAGTCCCATGTGGTTACCACCGCAATAGTCTACCTTGATAAAGTCAAAATCCCAATCAATAAAATAAAGGTGACAGTCCTGGTCTTCATGTCCGGCCAAGCCTACGCCCAATCCCCAGGGATGAACATTGCCCGAACCGCAAGTGTTGTCACCCGCATCGCTGTAGATACCGGCCTTCAACCCTTTCTTGTGAATATAATCTACCAGAGAACGCATGCCATTCGGAAATAACTTCTTATTCAGTATCAAGTTGCCGTCGGCACCGCGACCATCCCAATATCCGTCGTCGATATTGATGAATTTATAACCGGCTTTACTCAATCCGGTCGATACCATCGCGTCGGCCTGACTCTTTATTACCTGTTCATTGATGTTAAGTGCAAAGGTATTCCACGAACTCCAACCCATTGTAGGAGGATCAAACGCCAATGCCGGAAGAACCGCCATACAAGCAGCACAAATAGACAATAATCTGTTTCTTTTCATAATATAACTGATACGATTGATTGATAATGCTGCAAAGTTATGGATTCAAAACGAATTGGCAAATGCCAATTTTCTTTTTATTTACACTAATTTTGTAGCACAATCGAAGACTGAAGAAATGAGAAAATTAAAAGTAACGGAATTAAACAGACTCAGTGTAGAAGAATTTAAACAATCCGACAAAATACCTTTGACCATCGTGCTCGACAATATCAGAAGCATGTATAACGTCGGTTCCGTATTCCGAACAGCCGATGCCTTTCGCATTCACAAAATCGTTCTTTGCGGAATCACTGCCGTTCCACCCATGATAGAAATTCACAAGACAGCATTAGGAGCAGAAGATTCCGTAGATTGGGAATACTACGAAGATGCCGTCAAGGTCATTGAAGATCTCAACCAATCAGGCTGCATTACCTTAGCTGTAGAACAAGTTGAACAAAGCATTCAATTACAAAATTGGCAGCCCCAACCTCATCGACATTATGCTCTTGTGTTAGGCAATGAAGTCAAAGGCGTGCAACAAGAAGTAGTCAACGCTTGTCAGGCCAGCCTCGAAATTCCTCAATTCGGCACGAAACATTCGCTCAACGTTTCCAATACGGCAGCCATCGTTATGTGGGAATTTGCCCGGCATTTAATGCAATAACCATCTGCCAATATTAATACTGATTGTGGGTTATCATCTCTTCGATCACATTACCAGCTATGGCTGATACATCTTTTTTAGCAGCTAAATCCCACAAAGAAGTATTCTTTTCTATCAGATATTGTGTGCCTATAATCCAACTTTGAATCCAACCGGTCAGCGTGCTCCAAGCACCCCATCCTGCATCGGCATTTGATGCCCAGTAGTTCCAATCCTGATAATTGAATGCTCTGAACCAAGCACCATCTACATTCTTGAACTTGTCACTTCGTACTTGAATACGAATCAAAAAATCACGCATCTGATTCACTGCCTTCAAGTATTCAGGATTCTGTGTAGCCATAGCAGCTTCACACAAGCCGACAAAAGCAAAATTAGTTGTATAAAGCATGTCGGCTACCGGATCGCCATTTTTAAATATAAGCGAAGCTTCTGTACGACCATAAGCATCATTAGAAGGAGTACAGCCAAACATACTCTTAGCTTCATTACCCAATTCTTCACGGATACCGCCACAAGCCACCTGATTCTTCAACAGTTCTTCCGTTATAAACTGTAACCATTGTTGATGCTGCTCTGTAGGTTCTACACGATACAACCAAGCCAACGGCAAAATCATACGGGCTCTTTCCTGCTGAATACCATTGGTCCAATTCCAATCATTAGGATAACCCTTCATCATTAATTCAACGCCTTTCTTCACCCGGTCGAGCAATGGTTGATACTTCGTTTGAGTATATAGCCAAAGATAACATGCCCAGTTCCAAGATTCAAAATGAGGATGTAAATTCACTAAATCTGAATGAAAGTAATGCCTCCAACCATTCTTTTGCAAATCTGCATCCAAGATATTACCTCCACGAAAACCATTCTTACCTGTTGTGCGAAAGTTCCCAACAATACACTCTACTATCTGCTTATCCCAAGAAGTATCATTTAATATGGCAGAAGCTCCCAACGAACCCAAGATGGAACGGGCATTATCATCTCCGTAATAAGTATTCTTATGGGTGTAAGCCCAACCCAAAAGACCGTATGACGGAGATTTCGGATTGTTACGGACAGAATCACGATATTCTCTAAAAGAATAATTCAACAAATTGGAAGATACTTTTAAATAATCATCTTTAGCCAGCAAATCACCGGCTGCAGCAAAAGCATAAGATGATTCTCCCTGCACGTCGTCACGCATCCAATATCGGTAGCGTTGTTTTCCATCATGATATATTCCCGACATATGACCCTCCAACACACCCAAAGTTCCATCTCCATCGGGCGATTCAGCCGGCAATTCAGGACCTACAGGCATTAATCCATCTCCCATGTATTTATCAACCCATTCTTTTTTCCAAGACGGATGTACTAAAAAATGGCCGTTATAATACCATTCTATTCCTTTTGCTATACTCTCTCTGGCAGCGTCCTTCGGCAACTTTGCATCTGCTGAAAATGCCGGTTTAACATAAGAAATCCAAGAAGAAAGTTTCACAGACTCCTTTTGCAACAACCAACTCAAGATGTATTCAAACACAGATTGCACGCGATGTTCCGGCATATAACGGCTAACGGAAAAGTTACTGATGTTTGTTGCAGCAACCATTATATTTTCATTCTCTTGATATAAAAGCGGCAGCGTTGGAGTATTGTCCAAACCATATACAGCCTTATCAAAACCTGCGACCTTGGCTACTACTATATAGGTTCTGTCCGGAGTATCTTTCATTTCTTTTACCACACAACTATGAAAATCCATCAAAGACATTTTCGGAAGTTGAGATGTAAGTGAATCACAAGCTACGACTCTTTCCAACTCCATCGTATTTGTTTTCACACAAACATTCTCACCCAATTGCTGGGGAAATTCTACCAATACACGCAATGATTTCGTTTTTATCACATCCAAATCGTTAGTGGTAAGAACGATCCCCTGCTCTGGATAAGTGGTATTAAGTAACAAAACGCCTGAACGTTTGGGAGCTTTCTCCAATACTTCCGACACCGATGCACAATATTGCAAATGATACCCCTCTTTTTCCAATAATTGAGCCAAGTCAGAATGAGGATTACCCATGCACATAATCTTATTTCCTGCCGAACAAGACATCAACATAAGACACGTACAGAGTATGGTTAATATACCTATTTGTCGCATAATATCGTTTTATCGCTTGCTAATTGCTTCTAATGTTATCCAGCATTGATACAAGCCTCTTGGTACGTGAAAACAACCTTTCCACTTACCACCTTTTAAAGGAAGAAGTATTTCTCCACGACGGTTCAAGTAACCAAACCATTCGGGATATTCTTTATCCTTAAAATGTTCCCACGTATAATGATGTACCTTCTCAAACCAATCCAGGCAACGCTGGTCACCTGTAAGTTGATAACCTTTCAGCATGGAAATAAGAGTTTCTATATGTACCCACCACAACTTCTGATCCCATTCCAACTGCTGAGGAGGATTACCATTACGATCCATAAAGTAATATATGCCACCAAATTCTTTATCCCAACCATATTCTAACATTGTCAAAGCTGTATCTTTTGCTTTTTCAATCAATGCCGGGCGATTCAGACGCTTACCTAAATCCATAATAAACCACATCGCCTCGATAGCATGTCCCGGAGTAACCTGACGACCTTCAAAACAATCAACTAAACTATTGTCGGCATTCACGTTTTCCACAATGATACCTCCCAATTCCGGACGAAGAAAGACCTCCATTACTTCGTGAATACAAGTATCCATTGTCTTCACCAAATAATCCTCATCCAACAAATGTTCTATTTCCAAAGCAAGATTACATAGAATCATAGGTAAAGCAAAACCTTTTAAGTTACGAGTACCCGAATGTAATTTGTTCCACTTCCCTTTCGGATTGTCTACTTTAGACAATATAATATCAAATGTTTTTTTAGCTATCTCAGCATATTCTTGGTTACCCGTAGCCAAACTCAATTGACCAAATGCCATAGTTGCAAATGTATAAGAGAATATGTTATAAGGTTCTACCAAAGGATTCCCCTGACGGTCAAGAGAGAAATACCAATTATAATTTCCATCATGGCCATACTTTTTCAAAAATTCCCCACCTTGAATGGCGCAATCCAACCATTCTTGACGTTTTTCTACTTTGTTGTAAAGCATAGAAAACAACCAAACTTCGCGCCCTTGCAGCCAAATAAATTTATCGGTATCAAATACACTGCCATCCTGACGTAAGCAAGTATAATAACCACCAAACTCTTTATCTTGGGAGTTTTTCAACCAAAAAGGTAAAACACTATTCAGCAACTCGTTTTTATACTGTTCTGCTAATTTATTAAAGTCCTTCATACTATCTTGTTATAAATTAATATAAGCTTATTATTAAATATTCTCTGATTTGGTCCAATACCTTTCTATTTCCTCTAATGATTTACCCGTAGTTTCGGGTATTAACTTCCATACTATAAGTATATAAGGTATACACATACCTGCAAATAAAAGGAAAGTTCCGGCAGGAGTAAGATTCTGAAGCAACCAAGGGGTTAACTGACCTATCAAATACGTACCTATCCACAAAGCAAATCCAGCAATAGACATGGCCAAGCCACGTACTTTAGTCGGATACATTTCACTAAGCAATACAAAAATGACTGCACAGATAGAAACGGCACAACAGAATACGTAAGCCAAAAAGAAAAACAATAACACCCAAGAAGGAATGTTCAAAATTTCACCAAAAGTAAAATAGAATGAAATACAACATAAAGCTATAATCATTCCCGATACACCGTAATATACCAATTTTTTTCGTCCTACTCTATCAATAATAAATAGTGCCAATACGGTGGTAAGTGTATTCACCAAACCTATTATTATTTGATAAAACAAAGAGTCTCCACTCGACAATCCGGCATTTTCAAAAATAGAAGGGCCATAATAAAGAACTGCATTAACACCCATAAACTGTCCTAAAATAGCTATACCAGCACCAATAGCTACGGCTTTTCTTATGCCGGGCTGGAGAAGTAAACGCCATTCCGATTGAGCCATTGACGAAGTCTGTAATAGACTTTTTGTTTCATTTAACCGTAAAGTTGCTTCTTTGAAAGAACCATATATATGCTCCAATATGCTGGTTGCACGTGAATCATTTCCCCGAACAATCAGCCAACGAGGACTTTCAGGAATAAAGAATATGATCAAGAAAAAGAATAAAGCAGGAAGGGTTTCCATACCCAACATTCCTCGCCACACTTCTGAAACAAAAATACGATTTATCCAACCATCAGTGACTACGGCACTACTATTCGACCATGACAACAATTGATAATTCATTAAATATGCTCCCAAAAATCCAACTGTTATTGCCAACTGATAAAGACTTACCAATCGTCCTCTATATTGAGCTACGGAAACTTCAGAAATATACAAAGGTGAAACGATTGATACAACACCTATACCTACACCTCCAATAATACGATATAAAACTAATTGATTGAAATCTGCACAAAAGGCGCAACCTATAGCAGATGCTGAAAACATAATTGCCGCCAAAATCATGGTCAGTTTTCGTCCTAATCTATCACTTAATATACCGGAAAGCAAAACACCAGCTATAGAACCTATCAAAGCACAACCTACATACCAACCTTGTTGCAATGTATCCAAATGAAAGATTTGCGCTACTTGAGAAGTAGTCCCTGATATAACAGCTGTATCATACCCAAACAAGAAACCGCCCAATGCTGCCACTACAGACAAAAACAGCATATAAGAAAAATTTATATTCGATTGCATACCTATTAAATTGAATTTATTAAAGTATTCTCTATATTATCGTATAAATGATCTACTTGGAAATATTCAGTTTACATACTCATAGAATGTAAGCAGACCTTTGAAAACCACTATTTATCGTATTTCTATTAGCTACCATCAATATTCCTACCAAACAATCATATTCTTCACAATCAAAGTATTTATTCCCATACAAATTTACTTGAATGCCAAAAACGATACTATTTGCACTACTTTCATTGATAAAACATTTACAGATACCTTCAACTCTGGAAATAGTAGACAAAAGCAAACCGATCAAACAAAACAAGTAATAAACACTTTTCATATATAATGAGTGTATGCAAATGTACGTCAATTTAATTATATAAACAAGCAATAGTGTCCTAAATAATTTTCTTTGAAATCACGGAAATCTGCGTAAAGACAGACAACATTGACGTTATTTCTATCGTCTTCAAATTAAGGATACCCCTATATCTGCAAATCCTCTTCCGGAGATGACGTAAAAGGTTCGTTTATTCACACATGAAGGATGATTTTCCCAAGAGACATATAATTTCGTCTCTAATCAGTACTTCCGGATTGTTGAGTAGTTCACGCTCTTCAATCCGCTCATAAAGCAGCAAATAATTCTAAATAGAAATACCTAATTTCAAAAATCAGTGGAAAACCCGTTGATAACATTCCTTACAACTGCGTAAAACAAGTGGAATACCCTGCTGAAAACTATTCCATAAATTCAATAGAAAAAGAAACATAGATTTCAACTTTTCCACGCCTCTTTTCTACTCTTTTTCCACAACTATCCCGGAGTTATCAACAACTATCATCCCACTTTATTTCTTCACCTGAAAGTTTTCAACAAACAGTGGAAAACTTCATCTTACTGCTCCTATAAATATTATTTTTTCAATCATTTGGCAAACATTATCCAGTAGTTAATTTTCAGTGGATAATTCCAACTCCAAAGTTGATATGTTCATGACCAAATATTATTGACGAAAAATTTTCCCACTTTCCACCGACTATCATCAACAACATTCATACATTCTTTTATTATAACACTTATAAACTTTAAAGATCTTATGATTTATATGCTGTGAAGTGGAAAACTTCAGTTGATAACAAAAAAAGTCAGAAATAAATGTTACAAATGATGTGTTGCTGCGTTTACCTATTAGAATTACCTTTTTAAATTTGTTTTAATATGAATACAAAAGCAGTATCAGCGTTAGCATTTCTGTTGCTTTCTTCTTTTATATCCTGTAGCAACAAAGTTGAATCAAACGTAGAAGACGGAATCGTGATTAAATCAGGTGAACTTACTCTTGAAAACACATTAGACGCCTTGGAACCATTAGTTCCTTTCCATTTCAAAGAAGCCGATACCGAGGGCATGATAGAAGAGAACATTGAGATTGATTCTCATTTCACATCATTTCATAGCGATTTTATTGCAAATATTGAAATGACTCAATCCGACCGTCCCCATGTAGATGTTTACATACCGAAAGATTTTAAAGTAAAGGTCACTTATCTTAATGGAGAATTGAGGTTGGAAAATTTAGAGAAGAATATTAATGTCAATCGTAATTCAGAAGAGACTGTTATGATCAATTTGTGTGTACCCAAAGTTGAAAAATTGGAATTGTCCGGTATCAGTCATTTGTCTTTTACGGGTGATTTCATTCAGTCTGAGAATTTGCTAATAGATATTTCTGGTTGTTCTGGTATAACTTCCGAAGGATCATTGAATGTAGGTAACTTGAAAATGGATGTTTCTGGCTGCTCTAAAATAGAAATTCCGAAGTTGAAAACAGATTTCTTCAACTTTCATCTAACAGGAATTTCAGGTTTGGAAGTAGCAACATGCGTATGTAATAATATGAAAGGAATCATAGACGGAACATCTCAGGCTAAAATGAAAACTGATATCAGTGAACAATTAGATATTGATATCAGCGGTTCTTCTAAATTCTATTTAAATAATGAAATACTTAAAGAAGGGATAGTGAAAATTAGTGGTATTTCTTTCGTAGAATTAACAGGCAGTGTTGACCGTTTGGAAGCCAGTGTAACTGGTGCTTCAAAATTACATGTAAATGGTGGAACAATTAAAGAAGGATCACTGGAAATTGGTGGTACTTCCTTTGCTAAACTATCCGGAAGTTCTGATTATTTAAAGGCCGACCTTAGTGGCATATCTAAGCTGGACGTTAGTAATCTGGAGTATTCGAGTTATAATTTCAACTGCGATGTTCTTTCAAAAATAAAGAAATAATTGTCTTGTATGGGAAGTATGAATAGATTGAGATATTTGTTAGTTCAGTGGTTGTTTATGCTTCCCATATTGGCTTTAGCAGATAATGACTACTTGCTTTATGGTATGGCAAAAGACCATGTCACTCAAGAAGTATTGAAACATGTTAGTGTTTCTGTTTATCAAGATACCGTTTTGGTGGCACAGAGTAAAGGTGAAGAAGATTTAACGATTAATAATGTATCGGGTTACTGGTATCTCAAAGTACCCAAGGAGGGTGGCATTTATAGATTTTGCTTTTACAAGGAAGGATATGAGTATTTAGAAAAGGTTGTTGAAGTAAAGACTTTCAAAAAGTTAGAAGGGCTGCGTTTTGCTTTCAATGTAAACATGAAGCGAATAGCTAAGGAACATCGACTTAACGATGTAGTTGTCAAAGCAACCAAAATAAAGTTTTATCATAGAGGAGATACCTTAGTGTATAATGCTGATGCTTTTGTTTTATCTGAGGGTTCCATGCTTGACAACCTTATTAAGTCAATACCTGGAGCTGAATTAAATGATAATGGTGAGATAAAGGTCAATGGTCGTAAGGTGGATGCCCTTCTACTCAATGGTGAAGATTTTTTTAAAGGTAAAAATCAAATTCTCCTTGAAAACTTACCGGCATATATGGTGAAAAATATCAAGGTTTATGATCGCAAGGATTCTTTTTCCATGTTAAAAGACAAGAAACCTGAGGGAGATTATGTGATGGATGTGAATCTTAAAAAACAATATTCTATAGGATATATAGGAAATGCAGAAGTGGGTATGGGTTCTAAAGATCGTTATCTTGCCCGTTTGTTTGCTTTGCGATTTACAGATGCTTCACGGATAGGCATCTACTCCAATTTCAATAATCTTAATGATACTCGAAAACCGGGTGAGAATACCAGTTGGTCACCTGACAAAATGCCTCATGGTCTTCAATCACAAAAAATGGGAGGTTTTGACTACCTAATAAAGCCAAAACATACTACTCATAAATTTAAAGGAAATGCCGGCTTGTCGTATATTGATACCGATAACTATTCTGAAACTACTGCCGAATCTTATCTTGACGGTGGAAGTACATTTTCAAAAAGTCGCTTCAATAGTCGTAATAATAATTTTAGTTTCAATACTTCTCATCAATGGGAATTGAGAAATTCTGACGGGGTATCTGGATTAGAAATAGATCCTTCTTTCAGCTATACACGTTTTGACCGGAGTAACAATAGTTTGTCTTCTACCTTCAATGTCAATCCTTATGATTATATTCAAAGTAAAGCCTTACTCGACAGCATTCAATATGGTAATAGTGCTACTCTTCGCAATATGATGATCAATAAGTATAATCGTGACATCAAGTCAGACGGTCATAGTCTTTCAAGTGAATTATCCTTAAAATATTTAGGTGTTTCTAGTTGTTATTATTATGGCTTAGAAGGAAATATCAGTTACGTTACAGATAAGTCAAATTCATTTGATTTTTATAGTCTCAATTATCCTTCGCAACCTTCAGTTGCTTCAGAAAGTAGAAACATGTATATTAACGATAAGCCCAATCGAACGCTTAATTACAGTTTAGATAATTATTTCGGTTTCTTCACAACAGAAATGAATGCTATTGTTAATCCTATTATCGGTCAGGAACTGAAAACACATGTTTATTCACGGTATTATCTGGATCAATTAGATGAAAGTAACAATGCTTTAGGTGTACTACCTTCTGAAATTGATTACAAATTGCATTTGTTTGATACAGATAACAGCTATGATCTTCATCAGGTAGATAATTATGTTGGAGCAACTCTGCAGTTTTATAAAAGTAAAACAATAGAATCTAAAGATGTACGCAATCGATATGATATCAGTATAAATTTACCCCTAATTTATCATCACTACCGTCTTAATTACATCCGTGGAAATGGTGATGTCTATTCAGGTATTACGCGTCGTAATAGTGTACTTCTTTCACCTCAGACAAAATTGCAGTTTTATAGGAATAACAAGACTGAATTAAGGTTAGAATATAATGTTAAGCAAACAGCTCCATCCATGACAAGTCTTTTGAATATTGAGAATACTTCAGATCCGCTTAACATCTATAAAGGAAATAGTGATTTAAAGAATACTACCAATCATGAAGTGTCATTACTTTATGCCAATAAAAATGATAAGAAAGAGAGTAATTTTACCATCAAACAATATTATACAACCATAGTAAATGCGTTGGCTTATTCTTATAGATTTGACCGTTCAACCGGTATTCGTCATTATCAACCTGTGAATATCAATGGCAATTATTCTTTGCATACTTATATTTGGCATTGGACACCTCTTGATAAGAAACGCAAATTGGTTATTAAAGATGAAAGTGTACTAAGATTAAATCATGGTGTTGATTATAATTCCGAAGTTGAAAATATCATGCCTCAACGTAGTACAGTCAATACATGGTGGGGTTCCGAAAAGGTAGAATTAAAACATGGCATAGGTAAACATTCAATAGGTTTAAAAGGATATGTAGGTGTTGGCCATGTAACCTCTTCACGTCAGGACTTTAATTCGTATACTCTTTGTGACCTAAATTACGGATTAAATGCTATTATAAAACTGCCTTTGAATATGGAGTTATCAACTGATTTAACCATGTACAGTCATTATGGTTATGCTACATCAGATGCCAATACAAATGATTTTGTTTGGAATGCACGTCTTTCCAAAACATTCATCAAACCGGGTATTACCATGATGATAGATGGTTTTGATATTTTTGGTAATCTTAGTAATATATTCCAAGTACTCAATTCTCAAGGACGTACTGAAACATGGCATAATTCTCTTCCTCGTTACTTTATGATACATATATTCTATCGGTTCAATAAACAACCGAAGAAGAAGAAGTGACAATCTACATGCTGTAACAAAGAAGCAGTAAGTTATTATATACCGAAGGTTGTTTTTCGGAGATTTATGTAAAAGAAAAGTGGAATTAAGTTCATTTAAAGAACTATTTTCTGACGGACTGAAAGAAACAATTATATTTGCATTCCTCATACAAGAAAAGATCGATGAATAATTTTGTTTTTATTAGTCCAACAGAATTTGTTTTTGGTAAAGGTACTGAAAACAAAGTAGGTTCATTAGCTACTAAATATGGTGCGAATAAAGTACTAATTGTTTACGGGAAAGGTCATGCGGTGAAGAGTGGATTGCTTCAGCGTGTTGAAGACTCTTTGATGAACGAAGGTATTATGTGTTATAAAATTGGAGATATTGCGCCTAACCCAACGGATGATAAAGTATATGAAGGTATAGAGATTGCTCGTACCTATCATGTTGACTTTATGATTGCTGTTGGTGGAGGTTCTGTAATCGATACCGCTAAAGCCATAGCAGCTGGTGTACCTTATGAAGGTGATTTTTGGGATTTCTTTCAGGGAACAGCACGTGTGAAGCAAGCATTGCCTATAGGTGTGGTTCTTACAATTCCTGCAGCAGGTAGTGAAGCTTCCGGCAATAGTGTTATTACAAAGCGTGATGGTTTACATAAGTTGAGTATTCGTACTGACAGAGAGTTGCGTCCTAAGTTTTCAATCATGAATCCGGAATTGACCATTAGTTTGAGTCCTTGGCAAACTGCTTGCGGTATTGCCGATATGATGAGTCATATTATGGAGAGATATTTCACGAATACAACTGATGTAGAACTTACTGACCGACTATGTGAAGGTACTCTCAAAGCCATTATTCAAGAAGCCCATAAAGTGATGCTTGATCCGTCAAACTATGAAGTACGTGCCAATATTATGTGGGCTGCTACTATAGCACATAATGGATTGTGTGGTGTAGGACGTGAGGAAGATTGGGCCAGTCATTTCTTAGAGCATGAAGTAAGTGCTGTTTATGGTGTCACTCATGGTGCCGGTTTGGCAGTCATTCAACCTGCCTGGTTAAATTGGGTGTCTAATCATCGTCCCGAAAAAGTTGCACAGTTTGCCGAAAGGGTGTGGAATGTTGAAAAGCGCAAAGATTTGCGCATGATGACGGTTGAAGGTGTATTTGCTTACAAAAAATTTCTCAAGTCCATCGGTTTACCTACTTCATTTAGAGAATTAGGCATAGAAAATCCCGATATTGACAAATTAGTGTATAAGTTACATGAGGATAAAGGTGAATTCATAGGTAATTATGTTCAATTAGATCGCAGAGCAACACGTGAAATTTATGAGTTGGCCAAATAATTTTGGTTGATGCTTACTTATTAGTTGAGTGCTTGTAATAATTATATGATGTTACAAGCACTTAATTTTTATATTATTATTGTGGATTAATGAAGTGGAATAAAGCAGCGATTTAAACGTAGTGAACGGTAAAAGGGTTGTTCGCTATCGAATGAAAAGGTTGTGCAGAGTATTTTACCGGCTACATGAGAGGTGGGAATTAGTCCGAATAGTTGTGAATCATATGATAGAGTGGTAGATTCGGTATTTCCAATCCACAAATAATCTTGAGAAAAACATACGGATTTTAAACGCTTTCCGTCGACTACTAAAACACTGTCGCAATCCCAACAAACATTTTTGTTTTCATGAAGATGAAGGGCGTTGGCCAGTATGATCTTGTTGGACGGTTCTACTTTGATAGGTATTCCTTTTTGTGGAATAACCAATTTCTGGTGTTTGAAGATATGATTATTGTTTTTCCAGGTGAAATAAACCGTATCGCCGGGTAGGGCAGTGCATCTACCGATGTTGACGGGTCGTGAACTGATAGATTTTATTGTCGATAACGGATCGTAAAAGGCTATGAGGTCACCATTTTGGGGTAGTTGCTTAGGTGAATTGTAATCATGAAACAACTCAATCAGCGACCGCATTCCGTATGCACATCGGTTGACGAGAATGCGGTCGCCTTTTTGTAAACCCATTTCGGGTATGTCATTATTTAATAGAGTTTGAAAAATCAGCAGAAATCCGGTCAACCATGCAATCAAGATGGCTGTGAAGAATGTGATCACAATTCTTAACCAGGATTTCATTCAATAGTGATGATTATTTGATGTTGTCAACTAATCGGAAGAATCGATCCCAACGAATTTTTCCGTCAAACCATCCGTAATCTTTATTGAGCGACATCCAAACAATAATGGGTTTACCAACAATATGGTCTTCGGGAACAAATCCCCAGAAACGTGAGTCGGCCGAATAGTCTCGGTTATCGCCCATCATCCAGTAATAATCCATTTTGAAGGTGTAACGATTGGTTTCTATACCGTTGATGAAAATTTTTCCATCACGTACTTCCAATTGATTGTGTTCATACACTTCAATGGGGCGTTGATAAATGGGCAAAGTAGCAATACTGAGTTGTACGGTATGACCTTTCTTAGGAATCCAAATAGGACCATAGTTATCGCAAGTCCATCTTGTCAGCATATTGTGTGGATACAGAGCTGTTCCTCCTGTTGACGGAGCGGGTTCAATGGATATTACCAAGTCGGTACGCTTTAAAAGGGCGTAGTAAGCACTTTTAGTAAGCGGCATGCGACGTACAATGGTTGTTGCATTGTTGATAACATCCATGCGATCTTCAAATGTGATGTTATTTTCTTTACAGAAATCTTCCGGTAAATCATATCTCAATGTTACGATATAGGATTTTTGTGCCATGTCAGGCGTTTTGTTGGGATGGTTATTGGTATAAATAATTCCATCACGTATTTTTAGCCATTGTCCGGGCATGCCTACACAACGTTTTACATAGTTATCGCGCATATCGACCGGTCGACTGATGATTTTACCGAATTTATCAGCATTGTCAATAATGTAATTGCGTCCAGCCTCGTATTGTTCTTTGTATGAATTAAATCGTTGTTCGGGAGAAAGGCTTTCGCGATCATATGGACAGAGCTGTTCACCTATTTCATAACACATGGAGTAATAGTCGCCTTCTTGTACTTTAGTGGCTACAGTATCACCTGAAGGATAGTTGAAGACAACAATATCATTTTGCTGAACTTCTCCAAAGCCTTTCACGCGTCGATAATCCCATTGCGGCCAATCAACAAACGACTTGATATTCAGCAGAGGGATGGTGTGAGCTGTGAGCGGCATATGGACCGGTGTATTGGGAATGCGTGGACCATAGCTCATTTTGCTGACCAACAAATAATCACCGGTAAGCATGCTCTTTTCCAGAGATGAAGAGGGAATAACATAGTTCTGGAAAAAGTAGAGATTGACAAAATACATGGCAATGAGGGCAAACACAATGGCATCGACCCAACTCATTATTTGTCTGACTTGTTTGTTCTTGCTATTTCGCCACCAGGTCCAAGGTATAAAACGTGTGATATAGGCGTCGAATATCAGTGGAATCACAATCACTCCCCACCAGCTTTCAAGCCAAGCCAGAAAAATGAGATAAAGCAATGTCCAAAAGATAAATTTTATCCAGTCTTTACGGCTTGCCTGACCGATGGAATGCTTGTTTGTCAGTTCTTTCATGAGATTTTATTTGAATAGATCATCCATTGTCAACAATCCTTCATGAGTAGCTGCAAATTCAGCTGCCAACACAGCACCTAAAGCAAATCCGCCACGATTATGTGCATTGTGTGTAATGGATATTTCATCAAATTCACTATTGTATTTGACGGTATGGATGCCGGGTACTTCATCTTGGCGATAACTATTAATAACCAACTGCTGAGGTTCTGCTTCGCGACTACCGCTTACAGAGCCGTCGGGAGCGTGTAATTCACCTTTTACCCATTCAGTTTTTTTATCATAATGGTTGATGAGTTCTTCGGCTAATGTGATGGCTGTTCCACTCGGGGCATCCAACTTGTGGATATGATGAATTTCATCCATTTCAACTTGGTAGTCGGAATAATTGTTCATCAATTGGGCTAAGTAAACATTGAGTTTGTTGAAAAGGTAAACGCCTAAACTGAAATTGCTACTCCAGAACAATGTATGTCCTTGGTGTTGGCAAAACCAACGAATGTCTTCAGAATGTTCTTTTTGCCAACCGGTAGAACCGGTTACGACTTTTACATCTTGTTCAAAGGCTTTGCAAATGTTGTCGTAAGCTGCGGTAGGTGTGGTGAACTCTATGGCTACATCAGCACTGGCAAATGCTTTACTCTTGAAATCTTCTTGATTATCATAATCAATGATACACACAATCTCGTGACCTCTTTTTTTAGCCACTTCTTCAATCATGTGTCCCATTTTTCCATATCCAATTAATGCTATCTTCATTTATTTGATTTTTATTGTGCGCAAAGTTAATGAAAAACCAATGAAGTCAAACTACAACAGCGGTGATTTTCCTTATTATAAAGGTGTTTGGAGCAGTGTTTGAAGCATTGAGGGCGGCTATTCAATGGATTTGAAAGAACTTTGTATGTGGGTTGAATGAAAAAGTGTTATTTTTGCGTTCCAACTCAATGCGAAACAGACAAGTATCATGGAGAGATTGCTTCATTATGTGTGGCAGCACCGTCTTTATCCTTACGGTTCTTTAAAAACAGTAGAAGGTGTAGAGGTGGAGGTCATTACGCCCGGTTTACACAATGACAATGCCGGTCCTGATTTTATTGATGCTAAACTGAAACTGAATGGTGAGTTGTGGGTGGGTAATGTGGAAGTGCACACTCGTAGCAGTGATTGGTATCATCATCACCATGAAGAAAATGCGGCCTATGATAATGTGATACTTCATGTGGTTGAAGTGTGTGATAGGTCGGTTGCAACCTCTAAAGGCCGTGAAGTTCCTCAATTGGTATTGGCAGTTCCGGATTATGTAGAGCAACATTATAATGAATTGTTGCGTGAGGAGAGGTTTCCTCTTTGTTATCAGTATGCAACAAGTGTTCCGTCTTTCTTGATGAGAAGTTGGTTAGACCGTTTGGCTGCAGAGCGTCTGGAAACGAAAACTCATCAGATTGAAGATCGTGCCAATAGAGTAGGAGACGATTGGGAAACTGCATTGTTTGTAACCTTGGCACGAAGTTTTGGCTTCGGTATCAATGGTGATGCTTTTGAAGATTGGGCTTTTAGGATACCATTGCAGGCTGCAGCCAAGCACCGTGATGATGCTTTCCAAATAGAAGCGTTGTTTTTAGGACAGGCAGGATTGTTGCAGGAAGATATGTTACAAGATTATCATCGCGATGAGGCTATGCAAGAAGGATATTTCAATCAATTAAAGTCGGAATACCATTTCTTGGCCAATAAGTTTTCATTGAAGCCTATGAATGGCAATCAGTGGAAGTTTTTACGGATGCGTCCGCAGAATTTTCCACATATCCGAATTGTTCAGTTGGCACAATTGTACGTGCAAGGCAACGTAAGCATTTCAAAAGTTATTGAAACCCAAACCCTCGATGAAGCTCGACGACTATTTCAAGTGGGCGTTTCTCCTTATTGGAGAACCCATTATGCTTTTGGAGCCGTTAGTGCTTCTTCTTTGAAGACACTTCGTGATGAGTCAGTATCGTCTTTGTTAATTAACACCTTCATTCCGGCCCTTTATGCTTATGGTTTTCATCGTTTCCATACGGAGTATTGTGACAGAGCGTTGCAATTTCTTTCAGGCATTAAGGCTGAGAATAATTACATCATTCGTATGTGGAAGGATGTAGGCTTAAATGTAGAGACGGCTTCAGATAGTCAGGCACTTATTCAGTTGCGAAAACAATATTGTGAGCGCAAAGATTGTCTGCGTTGTCGTTTGGGCTTGGAGTATCTCAAAGAAACCCATGTTTATCACGTTTTACAAGAACCGGAAAAATGAAAAAATCATATATCTTTCAATTAGAAATGATGGTACGCGATTATGAGTGCGACATCCAAGGAATAGTGAATAATGCCAATTATCTGCATTTTATGGAGCACACGCGTCATCAATTTTTACTGACCGAAGGAGTCAGTTTTATTGACCTTCATCATCGTGGCATTGATTGTGTGGTGGCTCGTATTACGGTATCGTTTAAAACTCCACTAAAAAGTGACGATCGATTTATCAGTTGTCTGAATATTCGCAAGGATGGAGTTAAATATGTGTTTGAACAAGATATCTATCGTGCTGAAGACCAAAAATTGTGTATTCGTGCTACGGTTGATACCGTTTGTATTGTGAATGGTCGCTTGTCTGATTGTGAAGAACTGAATGATGCATTCGGAAAATACTTTGTAGAATGAACAAAGAAACGCTCTATGCTATTGCATTGAGTCGCATCAAGGGGATTGGAATCTCGAATGCACTTATGCTTTATAAATTGGTAGGAAGTGCTACCTATCTTTTTGAGTCGTTACCCGATTTGCGTAAGGAATATGGTTCGTCTATTCGTCCCCGTGTTTTTAATTTGTTGGATGGAGGGGCTATGGCAGCGGTTAAGGAAGCAGAACAAGAAGCTATTTTCTGTGAAAAACATGGAATTGAAGTGTTGGATTTTGCCCACTCCTGTTATCCTTCTCGTTTGCAGATGTGCGAAGACGCTCCTTTGGTACTTTATTATCGTGGTAATGCTGACTTAAATGCTCTTCATGTGTTGAGTATAGTAGGAACACGTCATGCTACTGAGTACGGAAAGGATGTTTGTCAACGTTTTGTGTCTGATTTGGCTCGATTGTTTCCTGATTCTCTTGTGGTGAGTGGTTTGGCCTACGGTATAGACATCAGTGCCCATCGTGCAGCTTTAAATGCAGGACTACCAACGGTTGCTGTCCTGGCTCACGGATTAGATAGAATCTATCCATATACGCATCGTGATACCGCCAAGGCGATGATAGGTCAAGGTGGATTGCTGACAGAGTTTCCAATCAATACAAATCCCGATAGAGGTAATTTTGTTAGGAGAAATCGCATTGTGGCTGGTTTGGCAGATGCCGTGATAGTGGTTGAAAGTGGACACAAAGGAGGTTCTATCATTACGGCACGTTTGGCTTCCAGTTACGGCAGACAAGTTTTTGCTTTTCCGGGTAGAATATTCGATGAGTATTCACAAGGATGTATAGACTTATTGCGTAACAACATAGCCGGAGTGGTTACTGATGCAGAGAGCTTGGCCATTGAGATGGGTTGGCTCACCGAACAACAGCGTCAAACAGCCTTGTCAAATCCTGTTCAAGCGGAGTTGTTTCCTGATTTGACAGATGAAGAGATGGCAGTAGTGAACGTTTTAAAAAATCAGGAAAATCTTTCGATGAATGAAATATCGCAGCAAACGGAAATACCTCTCGGTATTTTGGTAACGCTCTTGTTACAGATGGAGATGAAAGGTTTGGTTAAGGCATTGCCCGGTAATCGTTATCGTTTCATCCAGCGATAACGATTGACTATTATAAAACAAAGAGGAGACATTCCTTTTCAGCGTAAACCACATAATAGTATTCCATTCGGTTGAAATAAGAGGATTGGTTCTTGCAAGCATAGTAGTTCACTGCGCAAAAAACGACTTGAACGAGAGTGTAAAATAAACTGTGTCAGACTACAACAAAATAGTAGTATAA
>CALZOH010000001.1 GCA_945827465.1 uncultured Prevotellaceae bacterium | reverse complement strand
CGCCCCTTGACTGATTTGAGCCTGTGTGGAAATTGGGATTTATAGAGGAAATATAGAACAGTTATGTTGAAAATTAGTTTGTTACCTCTCTATAGATTGAGGAAGTCAACTCACTTTGAGTTAATGAATCGCTTCTACGGCGTATTAAATGATTACGAAACCTCCCACGAAAAGTTTCTGCGGGCAAAGGCAGCTCTGCTTGATGCCATTCGCAAGGAGGAAGAGAAATTGATGCAGTTCAAGTCATCCACCTGGACGCAGGTCATGGCAGAACATCGGGATACGATGAACGATTACTTCCGGTCGCTCGTTGACACCATCAACGCCTGGAGCCGGAATGCCAGGAGCAAGCATTATGAAGATGCCGTCAGTCTGAAACGCTATATCAGACTTTATAAAATCGTTCCCACCAGAATGCAGATGGACACGTTGATGGGTACCTATCGCAGTCTGATTTCAGATTTTACGGAACCGGAGAATCTGCAGAAGATAAGGAACATCGGTGCCGAAGATTTCTTGAATGAATTCATCCTGGCCCATACGGCCTTCTCCGATGCGCTGAACGAGCGATGCAAAGAAAACTCACAGAAAGAAGGTCCCTTGAAGGATGTGCGCGATGAAACAGACGCCGCATACCAGGAAATGGTAGAGGCTGTCAACAACCTATATTACATGACAGAAGACGAAGCATTGGCAAAAATTATAAAAGCCTGCAATGCCGATATTAAGCGCATCAAGATACATGCACTCCACCGCAGAAAGAGATCGAAAACAAACCAAGATGTTCCCACCATTCCGATTGATGAATCACCATCGGAACAAGCCGTCGAGCAATCCACCCCAAAACGGGCGGTAGCACCTCCCGGCAATACAATTGGCACAACACTGCCAACAACAGATGACTCGAAAACGAATATCAACCCGCCGAATGATTCCAGAGCGCCCATCGTCGACATCCATTCACACAAGGAGATAACAACCGGGACGATACCCTCGCCCTAAGGACCGGGACTTAACAGAAAGGTAAGTCGAAGTAGTCCTGATTTCCAACAGGAATCATGGGAGGTACTTTCCGAAGGAAATGCTACATTGAAAAGTAGTATTTTCCCCGTTTTAGGGACAATGATTGAAAGAGCACGGCTCTTCTCATAAGCTCAGCCATGCCTTTTCTTCTGTCTGCTCTCTTTTTACGCAATCGTTTCCAGATTGAGAAAACGGAGTAGACTGTTCTTTGGATTGTATCGAGATTGCGCGCCGATTTTCAGACTTACGCCTTATCCTGTCCTGCCGCAAATTGCAGTCCAGTTTCCATGCATGCTTTCTATCGATCAGTGACTGCGCAAAATAACAGCATCTTTGAAAGTTGGAGGCTATCTTAAATGAAAGAGCCGTGCGTCTAAAAATCATTATCAGAACCGAGGTGCGAACATCTCGCATTTTATCCTTACTTTTGCAGACAAAATGTGACCGGATGATATTCAGTAATACGACTTTTAAAAGTATGCCCCGATGGGTTCGCCTGTTGTTAGGGAATCTTGGTGCTGTGGCGGTTGCCCTGGTTGTGCTGGTGGCGATAGAAAAGACTTCAGACGCATATAATTGGACGTGGGAAAAATATGTGGTCAAAAACCTGAAAGTAATTTCTCCCAAATTGCATGTACCTTTGGAAGGCCGGCTAACGTCGAAGTTGGGCGCAGATTTGGGCTATCTGATTTTTATACGCAACACAACGCCTACCAATGCGGTAATTTACTATCCCACAATGGCTGATTTCACCACACCACCGCCTGATAAGGAAAAAAGTATCTTTAATGGGCGCTTACATGAGAAGTTGATAGCCGTCAGATTCCTTTATCCGCGCCGGGTAGTGGTTGAAAGTGAGTTGGGAGTGACTTCTTGGAGCAAAAAGTTGACTCACATCTGCATCGTAAACGGTCATAACCGTGACATGCTGCCTTATCAGACCGAAGATGACTTTTATAATGGAGCACTGCCTACCGACAGCCTGCTCATGACTCCGCTATAAACTCATACAAAGATGCTTACAATAGGAATCATACTGCTTTATATTTCCGGATGGTTGCTCATTCGGGCTGTCTATCGCGATGCTTCGTGGATGGAAACAGTTGGTTTTGCCTTTCCCATTGGATTGTTTGTCACCACCCTCTTGATGTGGCTGGCCGATTGGATGGGTTTAAGGCTTACGCCGGTGTTGTTGCTCTCGCTCAATGTGCTGATGACGGTAGCAGGCGGTTGGGTGTGTCGCCATCAACTGCAACGTAGCTTGAAAGAATATCGTTTCCACTTCACGCTGAATCTGAACAACCTGCTTTGGTTATTGTTGTTGGCTTTGGTGATTTATGCCGAAGCCTCCAATTTTCTGAAAACAGTGTATTTCCCCGTATATGACCGGGATAGTTTGGCCGGATTTGACACCATCG
Organism: uncultured Prevotellaceae bacterium; assembly: GCA_945827465.1. Lineage (GTDB taxonomy): Bacteria > Bacteroidota > Bacteroidia > Bacteroidales > Bacteroidaceae > UBA6382. Next base: position 55,475 of record CALZOH010000001.1, on the reverse strand, counting down.
GCTTTATTGCCGCCCAAGAACATACCTACCGTGGCATGAGCATCTTCGATGGCGACTATATGCCCCAGATCCATCAGGCCGGCAGTTACATCAGTTACATGCCGATGCTTCAACTCTCGTATGCTTACGTCTATATTTTGGGAGCAGCTACTTCCAAATTGGTGCCTGCATTGTTTTTTGCCGGTTTTATGCTGGGGTTCTACGGATTGATGCGTCGTGTAACTTGTGCAACGGCATCTATCGTCGGCGTGTTGGGCATGTTGATGACGCCGGAGATGCTTTCGTTCAGTTCGTTATCCAATACTAATGTGGTACATGCCTGTTTGGCGTCGGCCGGATTGCTTTATGTCTGTCAGTGGTATCCGTCGCATCGGTTTGAACAATTGATGTTGGGTTGTTTGTTGCTTGCCGCCAACTGTTGGATGAGGGCCGAAGGCATTATATTTGTGGCAACAGCGCTTGTTTTGGTCGCCCTGCGTGGTTATGGGCAGTTCCGCCAATTGGGCCGAAAGGGTATTGAGTGGAAGTTGTTGCTCTTGCCTCTTGCGGCACTGCTTCCGACATTGTTGTTTCAGGTTTATGCACAAGTGGAAGGGCTTACTTCGGAGAGCATCTTGATCACCCGTCCATTCTGGGATGCCGTTAAATTCGGAGATATGTGTAGTGGGGCCTGGTTTCTGTCGATTACGTCAACGTACTATGGGTGGACATTCCATCTGTTCCTCTTGGTAGTGGTGCTGAACTTCATCCTGTTCAAGAAAGGAAAGGCTACTCTTTACGTGGCAGGGGCTCTCTTGCTGGCGTTTGTGCTTTATTTCGTGCTGCTATACCATATTAATTATATATGGGATACTCTTGATCATGTGATGAACTTCTCAGCCAAACGATTCTTGTTCTGCTACGTTCCTATTGCGTGGTACTACATCGTATCGAATGGCATTGTGGGACAGTTATTCCACCAACTTGACTCTCATATCAATTTTCGTCGGACGGAGGTATGACGCAACGGAACGCAGAAGTCGATTTTGTGAAAGCAGTGATGATTGTGTTGGTCATCGTCTTTCATCTTGCTTGGTTTACGGAGCTATATCCGGAAGCTAAGAGCGTTGCTTTCAATAAAATAGCCATGCCCACGTTCCTGCTCTTCTCGGGATACTTCTGTCATACCGACCGACCCTGGAATGATTGTATGAAAAGAGTGGTGTGGCTGGCCGTTCCCTACCTGCTGATAGAGACAGCTTACGTAATAGGATGCACACAACTGCCCATCCAAGAGCATATCGACCACTTAACGGTTGCTGCCTGGGCGAAATATGTCTTTATTCGTCCGTTAGGACCTTATTGGTATTTGCAGATGCTCATTATTTGCCAACTTTTAAGTGTCATCATTTTCAAGTCCCACTTTGTGGAAAGTCTGACCGGCCGACTGTGCCTGCTCGTTGCTGCGGTGTACCTGTTGAAAGATTTGATGGTATTTGACAAAGCCATCTTTTTTGTAGCTGGACTGGCACTGCGTCAAGGCGGCGTAATAATAGAAAAAATGTTTCGACCTTCGTGGTGGGCACTGCTTCCTTTAATGGTGATATTGTTTTTACCACAACCCCATTTGTTGTTAGCTCCGATCCTGACGTGGCTTGCAATCTGTATCTGTAGTGCCATTGCTTGTCGCCTGCCGGAGCGTTGGCTGCGGATTCCGCTATATGTCGGTCGGAATACATTGGTCATCTATCTCTTTTCGCCAGTGTTCACTTTGATGGTAAAACCATTGATCCCTTTCCTCAGTTGGGACTCGTCAAGGCTTACATTTGCCATATTGGGTGCCGTTGTAGGAGTTTTGGGTAGTTTGATGGTAGCGTACGTGCTTGACCGACTTCATGTTTCTCAGTTACTATTTGGTAAAAATCATATCCTTCAATAAATCTGCGTATGAATCCTTTGCTGACCATCATTATACCCGCTTTCAATGAAGGTGCTCATTTGCAGGATATTCTTTCGCGTCTGCGCAAAGTGGAATGGCCCGAAGGAGTGGAAGTAGAATATATATTGGTCAACGACGGTTCAACGGACCTTACGGGAGAACTGATGCAGCAATTCCAAAGAGAGAATCCACCGGGGAGTTGCACGTTGTTGACCCATCGTGTCAACCAAGGGAAGGGTGCGGCTATCCGTACGGCTCTTCCTTATGTAAACGGACAATATGCCGTTGTGCAAGATGGCGATAACGAGTATGACCCGAGTGATTTGGCCACGATGTTGAAATGTGTGATGGAAAAAAGGATGCCGGCCCTTTACGGATCAAGGTATTTGGGCGGAGGAAGGCGTGACAAGAGCCTTTATCCGATGTTTTATTACGGAGTACGCATTCTGTCCATAACGGCCAATATGCTCTATCGTCAGCATATTACGGATGAGGCTACTTGTTATAAAATGATTGATGCGAATTTGTTGAAATCAATGCCTTTGCGGTGTAAAGGTTTTGAGTTTTGTCCGGAAGTGACGGCGCGTTTGGGGCGGAAACACATCCGCATTGAAGAGATACCGATTCGATACACGCCTCGGTCGATGGAAGAAGGGAAGAAAATCCGTTTTAAGGACGGACTGTTAGCGCTGTGGATACTGATAAAATATCGGTTGTTTCTATGATTGATTCCTGAAAAAATCAAGTACTTTTGTATCATGACTAAAAAGAAACCGATTCGTTCCATGATGCGAAGCCTGTTCAAGGTTTTAGGAGTGGTCATAGCCTCACCGGTGGTGGCTTTTTTCGTGGTGGCCATCCTGATTTATTTACCGCCGGTACAAGAAATCATCAAGAACAAAGTAACGGAAAAGCTATCGGCCGAAAGCGGTTTGAATATTAGTATTGAACATGTGCGTCTTGCATTTCCTCTCGACCTTTCCTTGGAACGTACGAAAGCCCTGGATGGACGTGACACCATATTGGTGGCCGACGCGTTACGTCTGGACGTTAAACTGCTCCCCCTTTTTCAGGGGAAAGTAGATGTCAGTTGTCTGGAATTATGGCGCACTCAGGTTGATACTAGAAGTCTGTTGAGCGATTTACAGATAAAAGGCAAGGTGGGAATGTTTAAGTTGGACGTTCCGGCAACGATTGATTTAGGGAAGAAAACAGTTGACATCAGTCGGCTTTGCCTGAATAAGAGTAGGGTTGATATTCAACTTTCAGATACCGCCCAAACCGACACGACGCAAAGTAGTCCGGCAGAATGGAAGATAGGCCTTGATCAGATATCAATAGAACAAACCGACCTGTCGTTGCAAATGCCCGGCGATTCCATGCGTATTCGTGCTAATTTGAATAATTGCAGTCTTGAATACGGAAGGTTTGATCTTGCTCGTTCAGACTTTAAAGTGAAGCGAGTAAGGCTGAAAGACGCCAATATATATTATGATGTTCCCCAGGCAGACAGTTTAAAAGAAGGATTGGATATCAATCATCTTTCTTTGGAAGGACTGCAATTGCAATTGGATACATTTCATTACAGTCAGAAAGGACTTTTCCTCGGATTGCCTCAACTCAGTTTCCGTGAGCGTAGTGGTCTGGAGGTCGATTATGTGAGAACTTATTTGGCCTTGGATACTCAAGAAATCAAGTTACCTCAATTGTCCATCCGTACCCGGCATACGTCAGTGGATGCAGAGGCTAAATTGGCTTGGAGTGTGTTGAAAACCGGAAAAGGCGGTCAACTGCTTGTCAAGGCCAATGGCACAGTAGGGGAGTCGGATTTGCGTTTGTTGACTGCAGGTTTCCTTCCTGATGTTTGCCAATATTTGCCGCCGGCCGACCTTACGTTTGACATCTTTGGCTATGGCAATACTGATTTGTTAGAATTGAAAAGATGTCAGCTCGGACTCAATAACTTTGCTAGTCTTCGTATGGAAGGAAAGGCCGGTAATATGACGAATGAAAAGACTCGATATGGACAGTTGGCCTATGATCTGCGAACTCACCGCATGCGTAGTTATCGCAACCTGATGCCCGCTGCTTTAAAGGAACGTCTGCGAATACCGGAAGGTTTGGTGCTTGAAGGTAAAAGCTCTTTGAGAGGCGATCGCATTGATACTCGAACCCAACTTCGTATAGGCAAGGGAAGTGTGGAACTGAAAGGGAATATGGCTTTGAAGGCAGAGAATTATCAGTTGAACCTATTGGCTGATGCTTTCCCTCTGGATGCCTTGCTGCCACAAGATAGTTTATCGGCTCTGACAGCGAAGGTGCAGGCCAGCGGACATGGATTTGATCCTTTAAAGCAGAAAACTCACTTTGATCTTCTTGCAGCTATTGATCAATTGCAATACAAAAATATTCCTTTAGATACCCTTCAGCTTACTGCTCAACTCAAAGACGGAAAAGCCGAAGCTAAACTGACGGCTGAAAACCGTATGTTCAGAACGGAAACCAATTTTTCAGCGGATCTGAAGCCGGAAGAAGTCTGCGCTGAATTGCAGGCATCTTTGCAAAATCTGGATATGCTTTATCTGACTCAGGGGAAAGACAGTATTCACTTAATGTTGGATGTGAATTTAAAAGGACGTGCCGCAACTAAGGGTACAGATATGGATCTTCATGGCAGTATCAATAACATCTTCTTTATTACAACCAAGATGGGATATCCGGCCAAGGACATCAACTTCGGTTTTCACATAGGTGAGGATTATACCAAGGCTCATGTCGGAGCAGGAGATCTGGCGATGAAACTTCAGTCGGACAAAAACGTCCATCTATTGTTGGAAGCAGTGACTCTTGTCAGCGATGAACTGACGGCACAAGTCAAGTCGGCCCATTTTGATGAGAAATCGCTGACCCAATATCTTCCGGATTTGGAGTTCTCACTGCAAAGTGGTAATGATAATCCTTTAGCCAACTTTATGCGTTTGCGTGGTTGGACGATGGATAGTGTTGATTGGAAGGTGAAAACTCATCCTGTCAGCGGAATTGATGGTAGGTTGTCGCTTTTTAATTTCAGGACGGGTGGATTGCTTCTTGAGGAAACCCGATTAGCCATTGAGCAGGATTCATCAGGAGTTCGCTTGAAGGGTTCAATCGAAAACGACAACCGTAAAAATCCCAATCGGTTCACGGCTACACTTGATGGAGAAGTGAAGAAAAATGGTTTTTCCGTCTTGACAGATTTCCATGACGAGCATCATGTGACGGGCTTAAATCTTGGAGTCAAAGCTGGTCTGGAAGAGAATGGTGATATTACGTTGCATCTATTCCCTGAAGAGTCAGTAATTGCTTATCGCAAGTTCAAAGTTAACAAAAACAACTTTTTTACCCTCGGCAAGGATAATCACATTAGTGCCGATATAAGTCTAATGGCAGATGATGATACCGGTTTCAAGATTAGTACTCCTCTGGGAGATAGTACGCGCGACGTGACTATCAGTATTGCCAATCTAAATTTGAATGAACTGAGCAGTGTTTTCCCCATATTGCCTCATTTAGGGGGCAAATTGAGTTGTGATGCTCATGCGCAATGGATAGCTGATACCTTGTCAGCCGTGGCGCAAATGGATCTTCGTGACTTTTCGTTTGAAGAATGTAAGTTTGGAAATCTGAGTACGGAAATGATCTATCTGCCCAACGGAGAGAATGAACATTATGTGCAGGCCAGTGTCTATGCAGAGCAACAAGAAGTGATGAATGTGGAAGGGAACTATCAGGAACTTGATGGCGGAAGCATTGATGCAACGGTATTGATGACGGAGTTCCCTGTCAAATTGTTTAATGGCTTTTTATCAACAGATGGTACGGTGGCTCTTGATGGGCGGTTCGCCGGTGAAGTTCATGTAGATGGGCCTGTATCGGACTTCCAATTAAATGGAGAGATATTGTCCGACTCCTTGCAGATTTTCTCTCTGCTTTATGGCGTTAATCTGAAGGTGGAAAATAAATCCTTATCTATTGAGAATAGCAAATTGAAGCTCAATGATCTGAAAATGTACTCCATATCAGAGACACCACTTGTTGTGGGAGGTGATTTGGATCTTCGTGATTTCAGTAAGATCAAGTTGGATATGAATTTCAAGGCGAAGGATTTTGAGATCATCAATGCCCGTCAAACGCGTGAAGCAGTTGTATATGGTAGTGTGTTTACTGACCTGGATGCAACTTTAAAGGGAACGACTGACTTCTTGATCATGCGTGGAAATCTCAAAATTCTTGATAAGACCAATATGACGTATGTGATGAAGGATTCTCCGCTTACAGTTGAAGACCGGTTAAGTGGTTTGGTGGATTTTATGGATTTTACAGACACCATAAAGGTTCAGAAGGATGAACTGATGCCGCTCAGTGGGGTATTTGTTGGCATGAATATTGAGGTGGATGAATCGGCAAAACTGCATGTCTCGTTGAGTGAAGATAACAATAGCTATTTTAATTGTCGTGGTGGCGGTTCCTTGAGTATGCGTTACTTCCCTAATGGCGAGATCAACTTGTTGGGGCGCTTTACGATGAGTGAAGGAGAAATGAAATATGCGTTGCCTTTCATCCCTCTCAAGACGTTCCACCTTGAAGGGGACAATAACTATATCGCATTTACAGGTGATCCGGCGAATCCGACCCTTCACATTACAGCTACAGAGACGACGCGCGCTTCTGTCAGCGAGGATAATAATACAACGCGTATGGTTACATTTAATGTGGGCGTGCAGATTACGCAGACCCTTGATAATATGGGGCTTGGTTTTATCGTTGAAGCTCCTGAAGACTTAAATGTTCAAAACGACTTGTCGTCCATGTCAAAGGAAGATAAAGAAAAGGTAGCTGTAAGTCTATTGGCTACCGGTATGTATCTTACTTCCAACAATAAATCTACCTTTAAAGCCAACAATGCTTTGAATGCTTTCTTGCAGAATGAAATACAAAATATTGTGGGAGATGCACTCAAGACCATTGACCTGACAGTGGGTATGGAAGGTTCTACTTCGGCTTCAGGTAATGCTCAAACCGACTATTCTTTCCAGTTTGCCAAACATTTATGGAACGACCGTGTCACTTTCAAGATTGGCGGAAAGGTAACAGCCGGTTCTGAAATGGCATCGGAAAACCAAAGTTTCATTGATAATATCTCATTGGAATATCGTCTTGGCAATGGCTCTTCTCGTAGTTTGCGCCTATTCTACGACCATGATAATGTAGATCCTCTGGAAGGAACCTACTCGTCAGCCGGAGCAGGTTTGGTGCTTAGGAAAAAAACCAATCGTTTCAGCGAGTTATTTATCTTCCGCAATCCTCGCAGACAAGAAAAGAAAGTCAAAAATGTCTCTAATAACGCACAACCATAAGTATGTTCATTATGAAGAGAAAACAATTCATGTACTTCGCTTGTAGAATCGCGTTCTTGATATTGGCACTTCATCTGCTGTTGGCCTGTTCCACTACAGAGAAATTACCTGATGAAGAAGTACTTTATACAGGTATAGGCGAGATTAGTTATACCACTCCTACTAAGCCTGTTCGTAAAATGGGTTCTGATTCATCTGGCGTGATACTTTCTATAGCAGATGCAGCTGAACGTGTGGATGCTATTCTAAAAGGGAATTCAGGAAACGAAGCAGGTATGACTTCTGAACAAATACAACGAGGTGGTGATCGCCGAGTATTAACGAAAGAAGAGCGTGCTGCCCGCAAGGAACGAAAGCGACTGGATGCTCTTGCACTTGAAACGGCGCGTACAGAAGTTAATGCAGTATTGGAATATGCGCCCAACAACTCACTCTTCGGATCTGCTTACCATCGTACACCTTTTCCAACCGGTTTGTGGGCATATAATCAATATGTAGGTAAAACGAGTGGCTTTGCTAAGTGGATGTATAAAACTTTTGCAGGAGAGCCTGTACTGATCTCATCCGTGAACCCCGATACTCGAATTAAGGTGGCCACAAATACATTGCACAACTATGGTTATTTTCGTGGAAAGGTAGATTATCAATTATTGCCTAATCCTAAGAACAGCCGTAAATCCAAAGTAAATTACTATGTGAATACGGGTCGCGTGTATCGTCTTGATTCAATCGCTTATCGTCACTTCCCTCCTGTAGCGGATAGTTTGATACGCAATAGTCAACGTGAAACTTATTTGCATAAGGGAGAACCTTTTAGTGTGGTGAATCTGTCAGGTGAACAAACACGTCTGGAAAATCTTTTTCGTAATGAAGGTTATTACTATTATAAGGCCAATTCTGCTACATACAAGGCAGATACTCTTATGAAACCTTATAAAGTGCAATTGATAATGGAACCTAAGGAAGAACTTCCTGCCATGGTAAGGCATCCTTGGTATATGGGACGCACATATATACATCTTTATAAAAATGAAGATGACACGCTTACAGAGATGCGTGAACGGCGTTCGTTAACGTATAGTTTCAGTGGTAAGAAACCGGCACTTCATCCGATGGTCTGGATGCAAAATATTACACATCGGCGCGGACGTCTTTATCGGCAAAACGACGAGAAACGTACGCAGGAAATGTTGTCTTCGTTGGGCATATTTAGTCATCTCAACATTAATTATCTTCGGAGAGATACGACGGAGGCGTGCGATACACTCGATTTGCACATAGAAGCCGTACTGGATAAGCCTTACACTTCCGACTTTGAAATGAATGTGACCGAAAAGAATAACGATCGTATCGGACCGGGACTATCTTGGAATCTGCAACGTAAGAATGCTTTTCATGGTGCTGAGTTGGTGAACTTTAAAATATATGGTTTTTATGAGTGGCGAACCAATGGCGAGAAAGTTAAGAACGACCAATTCTTTAATTCTTATAATGTAGGTACGCAACTTTCCATTGATTTTCCGCGAATTGTATTTCCTGGCATCAGTCGCAGGCAGTTCCGTTTCCCGACATCAAGTTCATTCTCGCTTACTACGGATTGGCTGAATCGTTCGGGATTCTTCAATCTGTTTTCTTCGGGATTAAGTGTTACCTATGGATGGAGTCGTAAGCGTACATCCAAACATGAGTTTACGCCTCTTTCGTTTACGTACGATAAACTTATTCGTTCTACTGCTGAATTTGATTCGATTATGCAGGTCAATCCTGCGTTGTACGTCAGTATGCGCGACCGCTTTGTTCCGGCTATGCAGTATACTTATACTTACGTATCCAGTGAACGTCACCGTAATCCTCTTCGTTGGCAATTAACCGTGAAAGAGGCCGGAAATGTGACATCTGCTCTATATGCGTTAGGAGGGAAAAGTTTGAGTGAAAAGAACAAGAATCTTTTTAATAATCCATTCGCACAATATTTGAAGATTTCGTCAGAATTGCAGAATACATTTAAACTTTACCGCGAATATAAATTGGTGACGCGCCTTATGGCTGGAGCCATTTGGAGTTATGGTAATTCGGACTATGCACCCTATAGTGATCAATTCTTTGTGGGTGGTGCCAATAGTGTACGTGGCTTTACGATCCGTACTGTCGGCCCTGGTAGCTATTATACGCCTCATTCCAAGTATTCCTATATGGATCAAACAGGTGATATTAAACTTGAAGCCAATGTGGAGTTTCGTTTCCCCCTATTTGGTAGTCTCTATGGTGCTACCTTTATTGATGCCGGTAATGTATGGCTGATGCGCGAAGATGAGCAACGTCCAGGTGGAAAATTCCATCTGTCTAATGTCTTTCGCGAATTGGCGCTTGGTACCGGAGCCGGTTTGCGCTTCGATATGAACTTTTTGGTGTTGCGTTTAGATTTGGGCGTAGCTCTTCACGATCCGGCTAACCGTTATCGTGGAGGATACTTTAATGCTGGCGGATTGTCAGATGCTCTTACGCTTCACTTTGCCATTGGCTATCCTTTCTGACCAGTAAGTTGTTTTGTTGGAAACGCTAATCGTTAGTTCTTCAAATAGTAACTAACACTGGTGACTACGCGGATTTTCTTAATCCAAGGTGTGTTGTTGTCGCGGTTTTCAATGGAGAAATAACCTTGACTGGCGTTTTTAATTTTGCCCAGTTTGCTTCCGGAGTCTTTGGCAAATTTCTCAGCTGCCTCACGAGCATTTTTGGTAGAGGCTTCAATCATTTCTGGCTTGATTTTGTCTAAGCTGGTGTACTCGTAGGTCAATTGGTTATCGTAATCGTTGTTGGCAATAGAGATTCCGCCCCTCATCAATTCAGGAAGACGGTATGTTAGCTCCCTTACTTTTTGAACCTCCTTGGTCGATACGGTGATATACATTTGTATCGCATATCGTGAACGGATGTTGTCGGGCTTATACTCTAAATTATTGTAGTCAGTTACCTTTGGCGCAGTGATTGAAATGTTATCTTCCGGAATGCCTGCGTCGGTCAAAAATTTAGTAATTGTCTTTTTGGCATTTTGGGCATCTTGATTCATTTGTCCCAAATCATCGCCGAAAGCCTTGTAGTTAATGGGCCACGTTGCTTTGTCGGCGTCAACTATCCTTTCTGAGAAACCGCGTACACTGACGCTTCTATCCTTTTCAGCCATTTTGCTTAGGCCAAGATAAATTAAATTGCCTGCTGCAATCAAGCCAATCGCTATGACGATGGCATCTAATCTTAATTTTCTCATGGGCTTGTTTTGTTGTTTGTCTTGCAAATGTATGCTTTTGTATTTGAATGAACAAGTTTTGTTATCGTGTAATCATCGCCTATAGAATTATTTTCTTACTTTTGCTTATAATATCATCTTTCAAAGGTGGAATTCTGATAGATAATGAAGAAGATTTCTCGTTTTTTTGATTGGCTCTATATTTTTCTTTTGAAGCGTATTCGTCCGTATGATAAACAAGGAATGCCGCTTCGTCAACGTCGTCGTCGCATTCGTCGTGAAGTTCTGTCCTATTATCAGAATCAGACTATTGACGATCCTTTTTTTAAAGAGGCGATCTCGTATCTTCGCCATCGCCCTGATGCAGTGTTTTTCCCTGCATTCTTTCGTGATAAATACGAATATCGTCAAATTCACCTCCAACTTGATTCGGACGGCGTTCCCTATTGGTTGATGACACCTGAAAAGAAGCTTTATTTCTTACCGGGCAAACTTAATGAGGTGGCCATGTCAATTAATTCATTAAGAATAGAACAAGATGAGCATTCTCCCCATCGTTATATTACGCCCGGTTTCCAAATAGAAGAAGGTGACATCCTCGCTGATGTGGGTTGTGCAGAAGCATTCTTGTCATTGCAATATATTGAGAAGGTAAAACATGTCTACCTTTTTGAACGCGATCCGATTTGGATTAATGTGTTGCAGAAAACGTTCGCTCCTTGGAAAGATAAAGTAACGATTGTGCCCAAATATGTGTCCGATCACGATGATGATAACAATGTACGACTGGATACTTATTTTACTAAAGAAGGCGTTTGTCCTGATTTTATCAAGTTGGATGTTGAAGGAGTGGAGTGTAAAGTGTTGAATGGGATGAAAACGCTGTTTGATACGGAAAAACCGATGAAAATAGCAGCTTGTACCTATCATTACCACGATGAGTATCGAGATGTAATTGATCTTGTCAGTCGCTATGGATTCCGTTATGAAACGAGCGATGGATGGATGTTATTCGGACTTTATGATGAAATGCGTCCGCCTTACTTCCGTCATGGAATGGTACGCATCTGGGCTAATTCTTGAGAAATATTGTGTCATGAAACAAAATCAGAATATTGCGATTATTTTTGCCGGTGGTTCCGGACGAAGAATGAATGCTGGGGCTGTTCCTAAACAGTTTTTAGAGTTGCACGGCAAACCGATCATCATTTATACCTTAGAACTCTTTGAACGCCACCCCCAGATTGATGCCATTTACGTGGCTTGTATTTCTGAGTGGATAGATCGTCTTCGTGTTTTGCTCTCTCATTATGGACTGCATAAAGTACGAGCGATAGTTCCAGGCGGAGATACCGGACAAGATAGTATCTATCAAGCCTTATTGGCGGCAGAAAACGACGATATTACCGACGAAAATACGCTTGCGCTGATTCATGATGGCGTACGTCCGTTGATATTGCCTGAGACGATTACAGATAATATTGCTGCAGGACGTCAACACGGTTCGTGTATCACGTGTATTCCTGCAAGTGAAACGCTGGTGGTTCGTCAAGAAGAAGGAGGATTCAAAATTCCTTCACGCAAAGATTCTCTTATCGCAAGAGCACCTCAAACTTTTTTCCTGGAAGATATTCTTTCGGCTCATCGACATGCGATTCATGAAGGTCGTCATGACTTTATCGACTCTCTTACTTTGATGACTCACTATGGATACTCTATTCATACTATGATGGGGCCCATTGAGAATATAAAGATAACAACACCGATGGACTATTACTTGTTTAAAGCTCTTGTCGATGTAAGGGAGAATACGCTTATCTTCGGGTTATAGTCCGTGGTTATTCCGATTTTACCGCCATTTTTTTATTTTTTACTTACCAGTCTTTATTAATTCACACTGATTACTGCCAATATGTTTTTGCGATTATTTTTTAAAGTAGCTATCGTTTGCATCCTCACAATGGTTTCAACGATTTCTTCTCAAGCTATTCTATTTGCTGGTTCTTGCTCGATCGTTGATATGCAGGTTGAATCTTTGCGACAACCTTTATCAATCGATACTGAAACACCTCATTTTAGTTGGAAACTACGTACCAATATAGCCCATGCGAGGGGTGTTTCTCAGTCTGCTTACCGTATAGAAGTATATGATGAAACCGGACTTTTAATGTGGGATACCGGGAAAAGACGCTCTTCGGTGTCGATCAATATTCCTTATGCAGGAAATTCTTTGTTGCCGCAAAAGCATTATGTGTGGAAACTGAGCGTTTGGGATCATCAGAACAAGCGTCAGCAGCAGTCTTCTTGGTTTGAAACGGGTTTGATGTGCTCTCGATATGGAGAATCTGCTTGGGATGGTGCTGAATGGATCGGTGGGGATGATAATAGTCGTCCACTTTATGCACCTTATCTCAATGTTTTTCGATTGAGCTATTCCATCTGTTTAGATTCGCTTTCTTCTTCCCGACGTGCAGGTTTTATATATGGCAGTCATGAAGAACGTTTAATGGATGCCAACAAGAATTTGTTTCATTTGTCCAGCTCGGGTGACCGACATTATTGTGAAATAGAATTAGACATCGCTCCTTTAGATAAAGGTGAGCCTGCGGTTTTAAACTTTTATCGTGTCGGTTATCATCCGGCCGATTTGTCCGATAAACCGATGCGCTCTTTTCAATTGCCTACTCAACTGATTCATTGCGCCAATCGGTATCGGCCTCATTCCATTTCTTTTTCATCGTCTGTTGGTACAACCAAGATTCAGTTTGATGGAGTCGACTTAGGAACGCTGTTTGTAAATCCGATGGGAAATTCTGGTGATTTCATCTCTTTTCCTTCACTGTGTCACGTCGGTTATCATCTTCATCCAGGTCAGATTGCTACTTTTAGTAATTTACAGATTCGTCATTTTCGTTCTCCGTCAAACTTGATTGCCTCTTTCTCTGAGCCCGTTCGGTTAGAGGGAGGTAAACTTGGATTATTGCAGACATTCGATCTCAGTCGGAATGCTATGCCTCTGCTTCGATCTGAGTTTTCAGTTTCTTCAAAAGCGATTAAGCGTGCTCGTCTGTATGCTACTTCAAGAGGAATTTATGACTATTATATCAATGGACAACCGGTCACTCAAGATTATTTCAATCCGGGATTGACTCAATACAATCGAACGCATCTTTATCAGACTTTTGATGTGACGCCATTAATTCGTTCAGGAAATAACGCCTGTGGTGTTGTTCTTGCTGAAGGATGGTGGAGTGGGGCCATTACTTATACTCCTGAGAATACAAATATGTTTGGTGATCGTCAGTCTTTCCTTTCTAAGTTGGTGATTACCTATGCTGATGGAACGACTCAAACCATTGTGTCATCACCTCAAACCTGGAAATATAGTTCTCAAGGTCCAGTTGTTTATGCCAGTTTCTTCCATGGACAAGTTTATGATGCTCAACGCGAGGAAACCATGCGTGGATGGGTGCTTCCGGACTTTAACGATTCTGGTTGGTTGCCTGCCCGGCAGATTCCGCTTGAAGGCAATGTGGCTACAGAGGGCCTTCAATCCGATTATTCACATCTTCAGTTTCTGTCGCAAGATTATCAGGCGGTAAGAGCTGTTGATACACTTCATGCAGTCAGTGTTGATGAAGTTCGACCGGGTCTGTATATCTACGATATGGGGCAAAATATGGCTGCCGTTCCTTTGATTCGTTTTAAAAATTTGAAACCAGGATCTACGGTCCGGATGAGATTTGCTGAGATGAAATACCCGGATTTACCGGCTTATTCCGGAAATATCGGAATGATTATGCTGGAGAATATTCGGTCGGCTCGTGCTCAGGATGTGTATATAGCCCGTGGAGGCGATGAGACGTTTTCTCCTCGCTTTACATTCCATGGGTATCGTTACATGGAGGTTTCAGGCGTCGATACTCCTCCTCAATTGGAAGATATTGCTGCTATTCCTCTTAGTTCTATTCGTCCGACGGCCTCTTTTGAGACTTCTAATGAAAAGGTCAATCGCTTGTGGCAAAACATTAATTGGTCGGCTTGTTCTAACTTCTTGTCTATACCAACTGATTGTCCTCAGCGCAATGAGCGAATGGGGTGGTGTGGCGATATCTCTGTATTCTCTCGTACGGCTACATATTTAACGGATGTATCGGGTTTTTTGCGGAGTTATCTGCGTGGAATGCGTGATATTCAATCTCCCGATGGGCGTTTCCCCGATGTAGCTCCTGTTGGAGGTGGATTTGGGGGCTTGTTATGGGGTAGTGCCGGTATCACGGTACCATGGGAGTGCTTTTGCCAATATGCCGATACCGTTCTGTTGGCTGAGCATTATCCGGCTGTCCAACGTTATATAGAGTATATTCGGTCGAATTATATCGATAAAAACACCGGAGTTATCGTTCAAACACACTCTTCTGGAGATTTGGGCGATTGGTTGAGTCTTGAATATGAAAAGAGCGATAAGTCCTTATTTTGGGAATGCTATTATATCTACGATTTGGATTTGGTGTCTAGAATGGCAACTGTCTTGGGAAAAACCGATGATGCCGATTATTATGCTCAATTGGCTCAAGAACGTCGCGAGTTCTTTAAACGTACTTATCTGCAACAAGGAACATTGAAGACGATCTGTTCATCTTTAGTGCCTGAACGCTTAGGTCAGCTTGTGGATGTACAGACTTCCTACGTGTTGCCTTTGGCGTTCCATGTAGTTGACGATAGTGATGCCCAGGTATTGATGAAGCATCTTGAGGAAACCATCACTCGTAGGTCGGTGGTTGATGGTGGAAAAGAACTTCAACCCTATTCTTTGCTGACCGGTTTTATCGGAACAGCCTGGATTAATCGAGTACTTTCTGATATGGGTCGTTCTGATTTGGCCTATCGTTTGTTGCTTCAAACTTCCTATCCGTCTTGGTTGTATTCGGTTGAGCAAGGTGCTACGACCATTTGGGAACGTGTTAATTCTTATACTATCGAAAATGGGTTTGGTGGTTTGAACAGTATGAATTCGTTCAATCATTATAGCTTTGGTGCTGTAGGTTCTTGGATGATCAATCATGTTCTTGGAATCCGTTCGTTAGAGTCATCTCCCGGCTTTCAATATTTTGAACTCTATCCTCAGCCTGATCCTACGGGTGGGTTGACTTACGCTCGAGGACATTACGACTCTCGTTATGGACGCATCTCGAGCAGTTGGCAAGTGAATCACGACCGTATTGTCTACGACTTCACGTTGCCGGCCAACACGACTGCGTCACTTTGTTTGCAAGCAACTTCTCCCAATCAGGTAACGGAGTCGGGCCGTCGCTTGCATAAGAAAGGGAAGGGTTATCGGTTGCTTTCGTCAGATGGTCGTCAGATACGGTTGGAATTGCAATCGGGTTCCTACCATTTTGAAGTGGCGCGTTAACAAAGTATGGTTATACTCTTTTTAATTGAGAGTATGTAAGCATCGTCTTGGTTCAAATGATGTTACTCTGCAGGCTAACTTATATCGGGTGTGGATTTTGCAGAAAAAATCGTAACTTTGCGCCTATTATTAATAATCACTTCGTTTTAATATTACAATGAACATAGAAGAAGTCATTACCTCTTCGGTCCGCAATGCTGTACAGGCACTTTATGGAGCCGATGTTCCCGAGAATCAGATTCAGTTGCAGAAAACCAAGAAAGAGTTTGAAGGTCATCTCACTTTGGTCGTCTTCCCCTTCTTGCGTTTGTCACGCCAAAAACCGGAAGAAACAGCTGAAGCCATTGGCGCTTGGCTGTTGGCTAACGAACCGGCCATAGAAAAATATAATGTCATCAAGGGCTTTTTAAATCTTTCTATCGCTTCTGCCTATTGGGTGAAGTTGTTGAATGTAATTCAGTCAGATGCACAATACGGCATTATCCCTTCCGACGAGTCTTCGCCGCTCGTTATGATAGAGTATTCTTCACCTAATACCAATAAGCCTTTACACTTGGGACATGTGCGCAATAATCTCTTAGGATGGGCGCTTTCAAATGTGATCAAGGCCAATGGCAATCGTGTTGTTCGTACCAACATTGTGAACGATCGTGGTATTCATATTTGCAAAAGTATGCTGGCCTGGCTCAAGTGGGGTGACAATGTTACTCCTGCCACTGCAGGCAAAAAAGGAGACCATCTCATCGGTGACTTCTATGTATTGTTTGACAAACACTATCGTGAGGAAGTTAAGCAATTGGCTGCTCAATATCAGCAGCAGGGTATGGAGGAGGAAGAAGCTACTGAAAAGGCTAAGCAGGAAGCACCGCTCATCCGTGAAGCTCATGAGATGCTCGTTAAGTGGGAACAGGGTGATGCCGAAGTTCGTGGTCTTTGGAAGCAGATGAACGATTGGGTTTATGCCGGTTTCGATGAAACTTATAAAGCGCTTGGCGTAGGTTTTGATAAAATCTATTACGAGTCTGATACCTACTTGGTAGGTAAGGCCCAGGTGGAAAAAGGTTTGGAACAAGGCCTTTTTGTACGCCATGACGATGGCTCTGTTTGGGCCGATTTGCGTAATGAAGGTCTTGATGAAAAATTGTTGTTACGCAAAGATGGTACTTCAGTGTACATGACACAAGATATTGGTACGGCCAAACTCCGTTTTGAAGATTTCCCCATCGACAAAATGGTGTATGTGGTAGGTAACGAACAAAACTATCACTTCCAAGTACTCAGCATCTTGCTTGACCGTTTGGGATTCAAGTGGGGA
Source organism: uncultured Prevotellaceae bacterium (assembly GCA_945827465.1). Lineage (GTDB taxonomy): Bacteria > Bacteroidota > Bacteroidia > Bacteroidales > Bacteroidaceae > UBA6382. The sequence goes on along the minus strand of CALZOH010000001.1, from coordinate 38,183 downwards.
AAAGATCTTGTACACTTCTCCTATGGTATGGTTGAGTTGCCCAATGGTAAGATGAAGAGTCGCGAAGGAACTGTGGTTGATGCTGATGACTTGATTGCTGAAATGATTGCAACAGCCCGTCAAACCAGTGAGGAATTGGGTAAGTTCCAAGACATGACCGACTCTGAAAAAGACGAAATAGCTCGCATCGTGGGTATGGGAGCTTTGAAATACTTCCTCTTGAAAGTTGATGCTCGCAAAAACATGATGTTTAATCCTGCTGAGAGCATCGATTTCAATGGTAACACCGGTCCGTTCATCCAATACACCTACGCTCGTATTCGCAGTGTCTTGAGAAAAGCGGCTGAAGAAAACTTCCTTGTACCTGATGTATTGTCGGAAGAAGTTGAAGTGAATGCTAAAGAGCAGGATCTCATTCAGCATATGGCTGATTTTGCTGCTGTGATACGTCAGGCCGGTCAAGACTATAGTCCGAGTGCCATTGCCAACTATTGTTATGACCTCGTAAAAGAATACAATCAGTTCTATCACGACTATAGCATCCTTCGTGAATCAGATGTTGCCAAGAAACAATTACGTTTGTTGCTTTCTGCCAACGTGGCAAAAATCATCCGTAATGGTATGAATCTTCTTGGTATTGAAGTTCCCGAAAGAATGTAGTGATTCTCTTCTTCTGAAATTGAAACATTGAGCAGGGTAAAACAGAAATATTATGTGGTGTGGAGCGGTCGTCAGACCGGAATCTTCAACGATTGGCCGTCTTGTGAAGCACAGGTCAAAGGTTTCCAGCGCCCACAATACAAAAGTTTTACCTCGCTCAAGGAGGCTCAACGTGCCTTTCAAGCCGGAGCGCCTGCTGATTATTACCGTCCTAAGTCAGTCTTTGCCTCTGCTTTACCTGCACTCGATATAGCGAATCCTCCTGACTACCGTCACGACACGGTTCTTCAGCTTCCTCCTGAGGTCGAAGCCCGTGCGTGGGCTGTTGATGCAGCTTGTAGTGGCAATCCAGGCATGATGGAATATCGTTGTGTCGACCTTTCTACTGGTGCTGTTTTGTTTCAATTCGGTCCGATCTTCGGCACCAATAACATTGGAGAGTTCTTGGCCATTGTACATGCACTGGCTTTACAGGAGAAACAACACACGGCTTTCACCATTTACAGCGATAGTCGTAATGCTCTTTTGTGGGTCAACAACGGAAAATGCAAGACTCGCTTAGCGCTCACTCCTCGAACCAAACAGGTTTGGGACTTGGTTGATAGGGCCGAGAAGTGGTTGCAGACCCATTCTTGGTCTGTAAGACTACTCAAATGGGACACCAAGCATTGGGGCGAGATTCCTGCAGACTTCGGACGGAAATAAAACGCATTCATTCATCCTAATTCATCTCTTATGAAAGAATTCCTCCACATGTTGCGCCTCTATGCATGGCCTTACAAAGGTTTCATGTTAGGTGCCTTGTTCTTTAATCTTTTGTCAGCTCTTCTCAATGTCTTTTCTTTCATGTCGTTGATGCCTATGCTCAACCTCCTGTTCGGTATAGACAAGGCAACTTATCAGTTCATTCCGTGGAGTTCCGATGTGTCTATGAAAGACATGATCATCAACAATCTGTATTATTATACGCAGGAGTGGGTGGCTCATTATGGTGCCTCGCTCACATTGCTCTATATCGGTCTGTTTCTCATTGCTTCTACCTTCTTGAAGACGGCCAGCTACTTTGCTTCAGCCGGAATGATGGTCCCACTGCGTACGGGCATCATACGTGATATTCGCAACAGCATCTATCGCAAGATAGTGACCCTGCCTATGTCGTTTTTCTCCGAAGAGCGAAAGGGAGACATCATCGCCCGAATGAGTGGCGATGTTCAAGAGATTGAAAATAGCATTACGGGCTCATTGGAGATGTTGGTAAAGAATCCTATTCTGATTGTGTGTTACTTAGGAGTATTGTTCTATACCAGTTGGCAGCTGACGCTTTTCACCATTGTCATTATGCCTTTGTTGGTGTGGGCCTTGAGTTCTATTGTAAGAAAGCTCAAGCAGCAGAGCCTCCAGGCTCAAAGCAAGTGGAGTGAACTCATGGCGCAATTGGAAGAAACCCTCGGTGGCATGCGTATCATCAAGGCTTTCACTGCTGAGGAGAAGATGGTGCGACGATTCGAGGATTCAACCAACGAAAATCGCCGTCTCCTCATTCGCGTCAACCTTCGACAGTCGATGGCTCATCCCGTCAGTGAGTTCTTGGGTACCGTGCTCATTGTTTTGGTGCTTTGGTATGGCGGTACATTGATATTCTCCAATCAGTCTTCCATCGATGCTCCAACCTTTATCTTTTATATGGTGATTCTCTACAGCCTTATCCAGCCCTTGAAGGATTTCTCAAAAGCGGCGTATAATATCCCGAAAGGTATGGCTTCTGTGGAGCGTGTCAACAAAATCATGAAGGCTGAAAACCCAATTCGCGATCCTCAACAACCGAAAGAGATTCACCCGCTTGCTGACTCTATCCAATTCCGGAACATTACATTCCGTTACACCGATGATGGAAAGAACATTCTTGAGAATGTTAACCTGACTGTTCGGCGAGGTCAGACCATCGCCTTGGTGGGGCAGTCGGGTGCCGGAAAATCTACCCTCGTCGACTTGTTGCCGAGGTATCATGACGTGCAAAAAGGCGAGATTCTTTTTGATGGGACCAATATTCGTGAATTTCGCATCCATGATTTACGTGGCCTCATTGGTAATGTCAATCAGGATGCAATCTTGTTCAACGACACCTTCTTTAATAATATCGCCTTTGGCGTGAAGAACGCTACTCGCGAACAGGTGATTGAGGCGGCAAAGATAGCCAATGCTCACGATTTCATCATGGCTACAGAGCAAGGTTACGATACGAATGTGGGCGACCGAGGTTGTCGCATTTCAGGCGGGCAACGTCAGCGCATCAGCATCGCTCGTGCCATTCTGAAAAACCCTGATATTCTCATCCTCGACGAAGCTACTTCGGCACTCGATACTGAAAGTGAACGCCTCGTGCAAGAAGCGCTTGAAAGGTTGATGCGTTCACGCACGACCATAGCCATTGCTCACCGTCTTTCTACCATCAAAAATGCTGATGAGATTTGTGTGCTCCATGAAGGCCGCATCGTAGAGCGTGGTACGCATGATGGTCTTTTGGCACTCAATGGCTATTATAAGCGGTTGAACGATATGCAGCAACTATAATCCCTCACTCAAGATATATGAAGAAGCGTCTTTGTTTCGTAGGCGGAGTTTATCTGTCCTACGTTTTATTCTTTCTCTTAGCCAAAGTCTTGTTCCTTCTTTTTCATCTCAAGGAATTTCCTCTCCGTTTTGGCGATGCTTTGGCTGTGTTGGTCCATGGCTTGCCCCTTGATCTTTCCACGGCGGGCTATCTTACGGCCGTTCCGTTGCTGGTTGCCCTTGTCGGAACGTGGTTCAGGGGATCTTTTCGTCAGGTTCTTTCCGTCTACTTTTGGTTGAGTTCTTTTTTACTGGCCATCATTGTTTGCGTTGACACGGCTCTCTATGGATTTTGGCAATTTAAGTTAGATGCTACCATCTTCAATTACATCGACTCCCCACGTCAGGCCTTGGCCAGCGTTTCTACAGGCTATATTTTGGCCGGTCTGGCTTCCATTCTGCTCATTACAGTCTTGTTGGTAAGGATGTTGAGGCTCGTTCCTCAACCGGTGGCTGATGTTCGTGCCTCTGTCTTGCGTCGCTTGGGTATCAGCTGCTCATTGGTCGTGTTGGGAGGAGTGCTGTTCCTGTTTGTTCGAGGTGGGGTAGGTAAGTCAACCATGAACATCGGTGCCGTTTATTTCTCGGATCAGCAATATCTCAACCATGCTGCCGTTAATCCTGCCTTCAGCTTGTTGGCGTCTTCCCTCAAACGTGAGCGTTACGACCGTCTGTATCGTTATTATAATGAGTCGGAACGCGAACGTTTGTTGGCTTCTATGGGACTGAATCGGGGCGAACAGCCCACCGACACGTTGTTGAATTGCAAACGCCCCGACATTTTACTCATTTTGATGGAAGGTTTCGGAGCATCTTTCATTGAACCATTGGGTGGAGAGCCGGGTGTGACGCCATGCTTCAATCGTTTGGCTGCTGAAGGCGTTCTTTTCACGGAATGTTATGCCAATAGCTTCCGCACCGACCGTGGAACGGTGTCAACCTTGAGTGGTTATCCGGCATTTCCCACGATATCCGTGATGAAACTGCCTGAAAAATCGCGTTGCCTGCCTTCCTTGGCGCGAAGTTTGGGCCAAGCCGGTTACGACACCGAGTTTCTCTATGGAGGCGACATCAATTTTACGAATATGAAGAGCTATCTGCTCTCTACCGGCTATCAATCCGTCTTGGGCGACACGCATTTCCCGCTGTCCGTGCGTAAAACCCATGCGTGGGGCGTTACCGATCATATCGTATTTGATTCGTTGTATCATCGTCTGCTTCGTCCTCAGTCGGCACCTCGTTTTACGACTTTGCTTACATTGGCGAGTCACGAACCCTGGGAGGTGCCTTATCATCGTGAGGGCCTGAATGAGCGTACCAACGCCATGGCTTACACCGATCACAGCCTCGGTGTATTCATCGACAGCCTCCAACGCACTCCGCTTTGGCAGCATTTGCTGGTGATATGTATTGCCGACCATGGCATCGGCTATCCTTCGGGCATTACCGAGGCTGATCGTCAGCGTTCCCACATTCCCATGCTTTGGTTGGGAGGGGCGTTGCGTTCTCCACGACTCGTTCACCGCATCTGTAATCAGAGTGATTTGCCCGTTACTTTGCTGCGACAACTGCAATTACCTGTTGAAGCCTATCCGTTCAGTCGTGATATCATGTCAAACGACTTCCATTCATCGGCCATTCATACTTTCGACGAGGGATTCACCTACATTGACTCTACCGGTCTCTCTGCCATCGACCTCAAGGCGAGCCGTTTGCTCAAGGAAGAGCCTTCCCCCTCGGCACAACGCATTGAAATCGGCAAGGCTTACCTCCAAACGGCCATCGATCATTTCTGTTCTATGCGCTGATGGGGCATACCATTTGATCAAACTCCTGCTGAAATAGAAGATTCTCAACAGATAAATGTTGAAAAATTGGGTCGTTTTAAAAAATTATTAGTACTTTCGTGGCTCTTTCAGGCAGATACTGTGCGAATTGCGACGGCTTTTCTGCCGAATCGAACCTCAGCAGTGTCCTGACGAAACAGTTTTACGTAAACAATCGAACCTATTTATATGATACTTCTTAGTTTTCAAAAGCAAATCTTGAAGGCGGCGCTTCTCATGTTAGTGCCGTTGTTTCTTACCGGCTGTGCTTCAAAGCAGGCATGGCAGTTTAAGACCCAATACTTTGGCATTAGCGTCAATGACAAGGGTTATATTACCAGCATGAAAAATATAACGACTAAACAACAACGCGAGTTTAGTCCGGCAGACAAGCTGTCGCCCTTGCTTTCACTCTATGACAGCCAAAAGAAGGTCTACTACACCCCCGAACGAGGCTGTTATGACAAGAAAAAAGGGTTGTTTACGCTCAATTATCCCAATGGTGCTACTGCTACCGTGCTCATGGAGCCTAAAGCCAAGTATTTAAAGATGACGTTAAAGGATCTAACCGACCGGAATGGTGTTGATGCCGTTCAGTGGGGTTCCTATTATACCAATATTACCAACTTGATGGGCGAGATCATTGGTGTGGCTCGCGATACGAGTGAAGCAGTTAATTACAGCATCGGTATGTTAGCGCTCAATGACAACACGTTGGGTGGTACGGCCGACATCGAAGGCGATGCTCCACCCTTTCAATACATCATTCACACGCCCGACAAGGAGCGTTTCCCCCTGCCTTCTCACCTGCATGAGGGTCAAGTATTCACGTTAGGCGGTAATGGTATCAGCGACGTGGCCTTCTACTCTCATCGCGAGCCTTACTACCGCATCATGTACGGTAATGCGGCTTTGGTTGATACTCTTGGTCGTATCTATCTCAACTATCAGTCGCGCGATCGGACCCGTCCTCGTCAGGTTTACTATTCGCTCATCCCCAATATGCCTGCGAATGTGCCCAATCACATCGACGTCGAGCCTGTTCCGGGCGTAGATATGTTGGGATCTTCCGTGGCCTTGTGGGGTAGTCCTGATAGCACGGCCCTACTTGACGTCATTCAGAACATTGTGATCAGTGAAAAGCTTCCGTATCCCACCTGGCGAGGTCGTTGGGTGAAGGATCCTGCTGCATACGCCCCCGACATCATGACGGAGGGCCGACGTTACGACAGCATCATTGCCTACGCCAAGCAATTGGACCTGCCCGCCATTCATGCTTACGACCAAGGCTTCCTGCGACCCAATCGTGCCAACGAAGGTTACCTTGACGGATTCAATCAGAAGCAGAAACCTTTCCGTTTCGAGTCCGGAAACAAGTCTCACAGGGAGTTTGCCGACATGGTAGAGGCTGAAGGCTACATGTTGGGCCGTGTCTGCATTACCAACTCTTTGGCGCCCGGTACGATGGATGCCAGTCCCATACCCAGTGACAGCCTCTGTTACCAGCAAAAGCCCCTGTTGGTGCGAAACATCTCGCCCACCGACACCCTTATTGTGGTGGATGACCCGAAATATCTCGAAGAAATAGCCAGTTGGGAGGGACATTGCAAGAATTTGAACATGATCAAGATCGGAAAGGAGCTGATTTATTACTTGGGCGTGTCCGAAACGGTTCCTTACACGCTGTTGAATGTCAAACGCGGTTACTGGGGAACCCAACCCACGGCGCATGCAGCCGGTGACACCATCTACAAGTTGCAGGTGACGGTGAATTATGGCTACGACGGCATCATTCCCAACCTGGCGTTGCAAGATGAGATTGCACGTTACTATGCTCGGCTCGCAAAATTCAGCGGCCTCACGCTCTACGACTTTGACGGACAGGAATTCCTCTTTAACAATGGTCACGGCTACTATTCAACCAAACGTTTCTTCCGTGTCATGTTTGACGAGGCAGCCCGATTGGGAGTTCCTTATATCCGTTTCTCGGGCGCAACACTCTCGGAAGGCTCCTGGCATTACCAGAGTATGTGGAATGTCGGTGGCGGAAAGAACCTGTACGACGTTGATACACGCGAATGGGGTAGTACAACGAGTCAGGGCAAGGATTTACGCGACGTAACTTACTCTAATTTCTATCCGGTTTCCTTTGGTGGAAACTTCCCCATCGGTAAAAACTCTACGGTTGAGCAGTATGAGCACATCGAAGCTATCTCGGTGGGCTACGGCGCCACTTACTTCCTGAAGATGAACCAGCAGAACGTTGAGAGTTGTCCTCAGAAAGATGCCATATTCCGTGCCATCCGCACCTGGGAGCAGGCGCGTCGTGCCAATGCCTTCCCCCGCTGGTTGAAGCGGAAGCTGATGAATGGGTCTTACAACTGGCATTTGGAAGCAGGCAGCGATAACAATTCGTGGACTCTCTATCGTCAGGAGAAGGGTCGCAATGTCGAGACCTTCCATCTCAAGCGTGCGGCCGGTTATTAATGCTGTTAATATAATCAAGATATGAAGTATTCGTTTTATTCCGTCCTTTCAGTCCTCTTGGGCGGACTGGTTTTGATGGGTTGCAGCCCTTCTTCGTCGTCTGAACGCACCCATACGCCGTTCGTTGACAAGTTTATCGGAACGGGCGGCAATGCTCGCGTGGCTCCCGTAGCTTCTGTGCCCTTCGGTATGATGCAGTTGTGTGCCGATACACGCGATAGTGGTTCCGGATATCATTACGACGACCCTGCCATTCTCGGATTCAGTCATCTGCACAAGAGTGGTGGCGGTTGCGCCGACTTTCTGGATATTCTCTTTATGCCCTTGCCCACGGATGTTTCAGCCGATTCGCTGCAAACACTCATGTCGCACGAGTTTATTTCACCCCTTGACCATCATCGTGAAAAGTGCGAACCCGGTCTATACACGGTAGATTTGTACGATGGCGCGATTACGGCAGACCTGACGGCCACTTCTCGCTGTGGTATCCAGCGTTATCGTTATCGCGACGGTCATGTCTCGCCTTTGGTGATTGACTTGGAGCACGGTTCTACATGTGCTTGTACCATTCTGCCTGAGCACGACGTCGATACGGTCTATGCGGCCTACCTCGAAGTTGTCGACTCCTTCACCGTTCGAGGCTATCGCAAGTCCAATGGTTGGGTCACCGGACAGGAAGTCTACTTTTATTCCCGTTTTTCCTCGCCCATTCGTTCGGCTTCCATCTATTCCTGCGACCAACGCTTGCCTGAAAGTAGTTCGGCCGAGGGTCGCCGCCTGAAACTCCTGCTCACGTTCGACGATTCCGACCCCGAAATAGTAGTCAGCACGGCTATATCGAGTGTCGACATGGATGGTGCCAAGCAGAACCTCCTGGCCGAGGCAACGGCCGACTTCGATGTCTTGAGCAAGTCTGCCTCGGATGCTTGGGAATCACAGCTTTCTCTCATTGACATCGAGACCAGCGACTCGCTGAAGAAGAAGTTGTTCTATACTTCTCTTCACAACGTGATGCTGTACCCCATGTTGTTGTCCGATCAAGACCATCGTTTCCGCTCGCCCGACGGTCATGCACGTTTGGTGAACGACTTCAATTACTACGGAGCAGTGATAGGTCTGTGGGATACCTTCCGTGCTGCCTGTCCGTTGCTCGCAGTGCTTCGTCCGGACGTGATGCGCGACTATGTTTGCACCATGTTGGCCCATTATCGCTACTTCGGTCAGCTGCCCATCTGGACATTGTGGGGCAAGGAAACGTTCCAAATGATCGGCGTTCACGCTATGCCGATCATCACCAACTGCTATCTCAACGGCATTACAGACTTTGACACGCGTCTTGCTCGCGAAGCCATGGTCAATTCGGCCATGAAAGATACTTGTGGTTACTCCATGGGATACTTCGTGGGCTTTGTTAACTATATGAACTACGATTATGTGCCTTGCGACAAGGAGATGGAGGCCACCGCACGCACGCTGGAGTATGCCTACGACGACGCTGCTATCGCACGCTTCGTTGAACTGACCGGTGGCGACGTCGGTACGCGCGACTACTTCCTTAATCGTTCCAAAAACTACCGTAACGTCATTGACTCCATCACGGGGTTGGCACGTGGACGGTGCAGTGACGGCTCTTGGCGAACGCCGTTCCATCCTCTACGGTCCAATCATCGCAAAGATGATTACTGCGAAGGAAACGCTTGGCAGTGGACCTTCTTTGTACCTCACGACGTCGAAGGCCTGGCCACCCTGTTAGGCGGCAAGGACGTGCTCGAAGCTCGTTTGGACACGCTGTTTACCATGCGCAGCGGCGTCGACGGAGAGAATGCGTCGGGAGATATTTCCGGATTCATCGGTCAATACGCTCATGGCAACGAGCCCAGTCATCATACCATCTACATGTACAATCATCTTGGGGCAGCTGCCAAGACACAACGGTATGTACACCAGGTGATGAACACGCTCTACGCTAACACACCGGAGGGAATTTGCGGTAATGAAGACACAGGTCAGATGAGTGCCTGGTACGTTTTCAGCGCGTTGGGCTTTTATCCGATGGATCCCGTTTCCGGACGATATGAGTTGGGAACGCCCTCGTTCGATAAAGCCGTCATCCACCTCCCGTCGGGCAAGGATTTCACCGTACGCGCCGTAGGACTTACTCCGGAGACCTATTTGGTAAAGCGGGTAGAGCTTAACGGTAAGCAGCTCGACCGTAGTTATATTACCTTTGATGAACTGAATGCCGGTGGCGAACTTGTGTTCCACATGTCACCGAGCACCAAATAATACGTTTCACTTGTGTTTATATCTATGCACGTGGTCGCCGTCCCCCGGTTGACTGCGTGCTTTTTTTATGGTCACCCCCGTCACCATTCCGACCACCCCATATTTCCCCCTGTTCTCACCCCAAAACCGTTGGGGCGTATCGTATACGCCCTTCACATTGGCGAAATGGCATGTTCGACGATGGTGATGTGTTCGTTGTTATCGTTTCATTTTCGATCATTTGAGGGCGTATGCGATACGCCCCTACAGTGGTTCGATTTTCATCGAACTAAACAATAACATGACAAAAGGGCCGAAACGATCGTGACGATGCTGACTCGGGTCACACAAAACCCCCGAAACGATCGTGACGATGCTGACTCGGGTCACACAAAACCCTCGAAACGGTTGCGACGATGCTGACTCGGGTCACACAAAAGGGCCGAAACGGTTGCGACGACGGAATTGTGTTCACATTCTTTAACAAATGCAATCGCGACGGTTAAAATGTCACATAGAAGTCTGTATCGCTATTAACTGTTCGGCCCAATTGCTTTAACATTCTATAATAACTGCAGTCGCGACGGCCAAAATGTCACATAGAAGTTAGCATCGTCACGATTGATTCGGCCGTTTCACAACGGTATTGTTTGAATGAATGTTAATATTTCGGGTTAAAATTGTATTTATTTAAAGGTTTGTCGTGGTTCGTTTGAGGGTGTTGTGTGTTTCATGTTGGCATCAAAACGGTTTGTTTGACCATCGGTTGTGATTGTTTTAACCCAAAAACTGTAGGGGCGTATCGCATACGCCCTCCATGGCGGGGAAAATGCACATCAAACGATGGTGTCATGTTGGGCGTTATCGTTCCGTTTTCACCCACATCAGGGCGTATGCGATACGCCCCTACACCTGTTCGATTGATTTCGGGGATTGATTGGGTTGGGTGTTGGTTCCGTTTTCGCTCACGTGAGGGCGTATGCCCGTGCGCCACACCCCTGTACGGTTGAAATCTGGGCTTTGTCGGGCCTGATTACGGTATCAAATCGGCGGCGGCGCGAATGAGGAATGGACGGGCCTGGCTGAACGGAATGGTGAAGGTGGGCATTCCGGCTGCGTAGGGGGCTATTTCGTATTGCTGATAGGTGAATGTGAGGCCCTCAGCGGTGAAGTACGGCGGATTTTGAGGCAGGGGGATGGCGTAAGTCTTGATGTCCAGCAGGCAACTTTCCAAGTCCATCTCACTTTGCACCTTGAAATAACGCATTAAGCCGCTTTTGATGGCTTCTGTAAAGGCCTGACTGTAGCGGTCCTTGAGCATATCTTCGCCGAACTTGCGTCCATCGCTCTTGCGGAAGGTTGCTGCGGTGAACACAGTGCTGCCGTGGGCTCCACCCAGATAAGAGTAGACGGAGGTTTCAAAGGTAACGAACTTCTCTCCTTCGGCGGTTTTCTTCACTTCTCCGTAGTAGACGTACGATGCGCCCGAGGGCATCTCAAAGGCTGAGGCCTCTCGAGCCAAAGAGTCGAACATACATTGCCCGTAAAAGTCTGTAAACTCCTTCGCACTGCCCGGTTCGCCTTTGTAGAGGTCGCCGAGGCTCTCGCTCAGATACTCTCTTACGCTCGACAACAGGGCCGGCTCGCCTTCGACGGGGTAGGTTACCGACAATTTACAGTCCACGGCGGCGGTGACGGAGTCGTATTTCAGACTATCCACGGTCAACGCACCCGATTTAGTGCTGTCATGGCATGAACTCAGCGCCAAAGCGCAAGCGACCAACCCGATGAGGGTTGCCAACTGGCATCTTTTCTTCTTCATAACTCATTATTTTTGTTTGGATAGGATGCGAAGGTAGTCCTTTTTTCGTGAATGTCGGGCTGTAACCGTTATTTTTTACGTAACTTCGTCGCCGATATTTGTAATCATTAATAGCTATACACCAAACATTATGAAGAAAAACTTATTGTTCGTTATCTGTTTGTTGGCGTGCGGCCTTGTATCGCTTCACACAGAACTTGCTACTGCACAAACTCCGCGTCAGGAATATCCTCGGCCTCAGTTCGAGAGAAACGTTTGGCAGAATCTTAATGGTCAATGGACCTTCACTTTCGACTTTGGGAAGACAGGGCAGGACCGTAACTACCCTAACTCGAAAGGATTTGACGGTAAAATCATCGTGCCCTTCTGTGCGGAGAGCAAGTTGAGCGGTGTTGCCTATACCGACTTTATTAATAGCATGTGGTATCAGCGCAGCATTACGGTGCCGGCAGACTGGAAAGGACAGAATATACTGCTTCACTTCGGTGCAGTCGACTATGAAGCCACCATTTTCATCGATGGTCAGCAGGTGTGCAAGCATTACGGCTCAAGCTCCTCCTTCGCTGTCGACATCACACGATATGTGAAACCGGGCGTTCCGGCCAATCTTGTGATACGTGTCAACGACGATTTGCGCAGCGGCAAGCAACCCGGTGGCAAGCAAAGCACTCTTTTCCATTCGTACGGCTGCAGCTATACGCGCACAACGGGTATCTGGCAGACGGTTTGGATGGAGCCCGTTCATCCCGAAGGCCTGAAACAGGTGATTGCCACCCCCGATATAGACCAAAAACAGTTGGTGATACGTCCCATCTTCTATGAAGAGTCGATGGAGAACACCTTGACGGTAACCCTGCTGGACGGAAAGAAGACGGTGGCGCAGAAGACGGTGAACGCTTGTAACGAGAACATCGTCGTACTCCCCATCAAAAACCCGAAACTGTGGAGTCCCGAGTCACCCTTCCTCTACGACCTGACTTATACGGTGACCGACAAGGACGGTAAAGTGATTGATCAGGTGACGTCTTACGCCGGTATGCGCAAGATACACCTTTCAAAAGGTTACTTCTACCTGAACAACCAACCCTATTATCAGCGGTTGGTGCTCGACCAGGGCTTTTATCCCGACGGTATCTGGACCGCTCCCTCTGACGAGGCCCTGAAACGTGACATTGAACTGAGCAAGGCCGTCGGCTTCAACGGTGCCCGCTTGCACCAGAAAGTGTTCGAGGAACGCTTTTATTACTGGGCCGACCGTCTGGGCTACCTCACCTGGGGCGAATCACCCAGTTGGTGTCTGGATGTCAACGACGAACTGGCCGTGCGCAACTTCTTGACAGAGTGGATCGACATTGTAGAGCGCGACCGCAACCATCCCTCGCTCGTGACATGGACCCCGTTGAACGAAACTTGGAGCAGTCGTGACGGCGTGTACGTGCGGTTCGTAACCGATCTGTACAATCTCACGAAGGCAGCCGACCCCACCCGACCCGTGAACGACGCGAGTGGCGACGGACACGTCAAGACCGACCTCTGGACGGTGCATGATTATACGCGTGATCCGGCCAAACTCATCGAAAACCAGACCTTCAAGCCGGGCGTCGAGCCTTATCGCAACGAGCCCAAGAAGAACTTCCTGGCCAAGTACAACGGGCAGCCTTACATGGTAGACGAGTTCGGAGGTCTACCTTGGATCAAAGAGTCCGAGCGGGCTTCGTCATGGGGCTATGGCAGCAACATAGACAAGATAGAGGACTTCTATTCCATCTTGGAAAAGGAGATCGACGCCTTGAAGAGCTGCAAACATGTCGTAGGTTTCTGCTATACGCAGCTCACCGACGTGGAACAGGAGAAGAACGGCGTGTATTATTACGACCGTACAACCAAGTTCGACACCGAACGTCTGAAGAAAATATTTGAAAAGATACCGTCCATCATCGAGAATCCGCAGGATTTGAGTGATTGGAAGGCAAAATAGACCCTCAATCTCGGGTGAATCCATTCGGAGCGAGTCGGGAGTGACCCTCTTGACTCGCTCCTTCGATTTGCCACCAACCTGACATGATGAACTATCTCACCCCGATTCTCACCGTTTGTCTCTGCCTGTGGTCCTTAGCCGACCCCGTCGCGCTTCGGGCGGAGGTGTGGCCCGAAGAAGGTAGGGCCGATGACATCTATCTCAACAATGGTCGCCTGCAAATCGGCATTGACCGCGAGCGTGGCGGTGCCATCTTCCACCTCTCGGATGCCTCAAGGCGCAAGAACCTGCTCAACCATGCCGACGAGGGACGCTTCGTGCAGCAGTCTTATTACGGAAATCCCGACGGGTCGACGTGGTGGAACACGCCTTGGTGCTGGAATCCCATTCAGGGAGGGGGAAGCAACGGTCGTCGGGCCAGGATTGTCTCGCTGAAAAGGTCGAAGAAGTCGGTTCGGGTGGTGACCGAGCCCGTGCAATGGGCCACCGGAGTGCCGGCCACGGAGTGTGAGATGGAAGAACGCATCGAACTGCAGGGAATGGTGGCGCATGTCCACTATACCTTTCGCAACACGGGCGAAACGGCGCAGGATCATGCCGAACGCGCCCACGAAGTGCCTGCGGTGTTCGCAGATTGGAGCCTCAACACCTTCGTCACCTACAGTGGGAGCCGACCTTGGCAGCGTGACACGCTCACCCGGTTCGTTCCGAGGCTGTTGTCGAACGCGGCCGGGGGCGAATCAGCCGTGTTGAGCGAGTCTTGGGCGGCATACGTCGACGAAAAAGGCTATGGCATCGGAGTTTATTCGCCCATCGCCACCGAATGCACCCTTTACAGGTTTGGTGAAGGGCCGGGCGGTCCCACTTCGGGCTCGTGCTCCTATTTTGCGCCCTTGGTCAGGCTCGCCATCACGCGAGGCATGGTGTATTCGTATGATGTTTACCTCACCATAGGCTCGTTGGACGAAATACGCGACCGGTTCTATGCCCTACACCGTAAGAATGAGAAAAGAAAGAAGGCAAAGATACCTTAGTCAGACACTTTTTTAGCCTGACTCGGCAAGAAAACTCCCTTGAAACGGCGACATTTCAAGGGGGTTATCGTAAATTTGCAATTCAACAACAATTATTTTGATATGAAATACGCTACCGTTACAGACCTGATGGAGATGCTCGACCGGAGCCCCGTCAACTTTTTGGCTACACAATATGTCACCGAGCGGCTTTTGGCTGCCGGGTTCACCGAGTTAGACAGCGCTTTGCCCTATCCGCAGTTGGAAGCAGGGCAGGGTTACTTCGTTCGGAAGAATGGTTCGGCCCTGTTCGCCTTCCGCAAGGGTCGTGCGCCCCTGGCCGAAGCCGGATTCCGTCTGGTAACGGCTCATAGCGACTCGCCTTGCTTCCGCATCAAGCCTGCACCGGAGATGAAAGGCGAAGGCGGCTGCATCCGCCTCAATACAGAGCTTTACGGCGGCGCCATCCTCTATACGTGGTTCGACCGTCCGCTGTCGCTGGCAGGCAGGGTCATCCTTCGGGGCGAACACGCTTTGCGTCCACAGACGCGATTGTTGCACATCAAGCGACCCCTGCTGGTCATCCCCCATCTGGCCATCCACTTCAACCGAGGGGTGAACGAGGGCAATCCGCTCAGCAAGCAGAATGACATGCTGCCCGTACTGGGCTTCTTGAAGGAAGAACTCGAGCACAACGGACTCTTGCTGCGCATTGTGGCCGAAGAATTGGGCGTGGACCAGCAGGAAATACTCGATTTCGACCTCTACCTGTACGACACCACGCCTGCCTGCCTCGTGGGCTGGCACGAAGAGTTCATACAGAGCGGCCGGTTAGACGACCTTTCGATGGTGCATGCCGGTCTGACAGCCTTGTTGCAGGCCGAAGGAGCCGAGGCCACCCAGGTATTGGGCGTGTTCGACAACGAAGAGACCGGAAGTGGCACCAAACAAGGGGCCCATTCGCCCGTATTGCGCCATGTGTTGGAACGCGTGGCCCTCTCAGACGGATCTGATCGGGAAGGGTTCTATCGCGCACTGGAGCAGTCGTTCCTCGTTTCAGCCGATAATGCCCACGGACTTCACCCGAATTACGTCTCGAAGCAAGATCCCACTAACCATCCCCTGTTGGGCGGAGGTCCGGTGATCAAATACAATGCCAATCAAAAGTATGCAACCGACGCCGAATCGGCTGCCGTCTTTGCCGAGGTATGTCGGGAGGCCGGCGTACCATGCCAGTACTTCGTCAACCACAGCGACGTAGCCGGCGGTTCGACGTTGGGTAACATCCTGACCGCCCAACTACCGCTGCGCGGCGTAGATATGGGTAACGCCATCTGGGCCATGCACAGCGTGAGAGAGACAGGTGCAGCCATCGACCAGGATTATACGACGCGCGCCTTCACCACCTTCTATCAGTTGCCGTGATGAAACGACTCTTGGCGACGCTGGTCGGAGTGGGTTGCTGGTGTGGAACGGTGGCGGCCCAGGCTGTTGACGACGGCATACGAACCACGTTTCAAACCGCTCAACGCTGGAAGCCCACCACAGACGTGCGGGCCGACGCCGTGATGTGCTATGGTACACGTACAGACTTGGAAGAACGAGTGAAGTCGTGGCGAGAACGCGGCTATGTCACCCACTTCATGACCGGAATAGCCTGGGGCGAATATCAGGACTACTTCAACGGGCGCTGGGACGGAAAGAAGCATTTGGACGAAGGGCAAGTAGCCCTCAATAATGACTCGGTAAGGCACGGATACATGATTCCATACATCGTTCCCACCCTGAACTATATTCGCTACTTCAAGGAGACGCAAATCAAACGAGTGATTGACGCCGGTATTGACGCCATCTTTTTGGAGGAACCGGAGTTTTGGGCACGCAGTGGTTACAGTGACGCGTTCAAAAGAGAGTGGAAAGCCTATTACGGTACAGAATGGAAGGCACAGCATCTGTCGCCTGAAAACACCTATCTTTCCAACAAACTGAAGTATCAGCTCTATTATCGTGCCCTGAACGAGGTTGGAATGTATGCCAAAGAGTATGGCCGGACGAAAGGCCTGAATGTACGCGTGTACGTTCCCACTCACTCCTTGCTCAACTACAGTCAATGGCGGATCGTCAGCCCTGAAGCCAGCCTGGCCTCGCTTGATTGCATCGACGGCTACATCGCCCAAGTGTGGACCGGCACTTCGCGAGAGCCCAACTACTATAATGGTGTGAAAAAAGAGCGTGTATTTGAAACCGCCTTCCTGGAATACGGTTGCATGGAGTCGATGACGGCACCCACTCGGCGCAAGGTCTTCTTCCTGACTGACCCGATTGAAGACAGGCCACGCGATTGGCAAGACTACAAAAGGAACTATCAGGCCACGTTCACGGCAAAATTGCTCTATCCTCGCAACAACAACTACGAAGTGATGCCGTGGCCCGACCGAATCTATGAAGGATTATATCGGACGAGCCCGCATTCAGACCAACGAGAGCGCATACCGCGCTTCTATTCCACCCAAATGCAGGTCATGATCAATACGCTCAACCAGATGCCGCTCTCGATGAAGAACCGGGTGAGCGGCAATCAGGGCATTTCGGTGATGATGGCCAACTCACTGATGTTCCAATGCGGTCCGACCCACTTCAACAACTACTACGACCCACAGTTGTCGAACTTCTACGGACTGGCGCTCCCCTTGCTGAAAAGGGGCGTTCCGGTCGGCATCACCCATTTGGAAAACGTAGGCTACGCCGAAACGTGGAACGACGTGAAGGTATTGCTGATGACCTACTCTAATATGAAGCCCCTCGATCCTGCTGCCCACGAACACCTGGCCCAATGGGTGCGCAACGGCGGCGTCCTGGTTTACTGCGGACGTGACAACGACCCCTACCAGCGTGTAGAGGAATGGTGGAACACCCGGGGCCGGCATTACGAGGCTCCCTCGGACCACTTGTTTGAGTCGTTGGGCATCCGTCCGTCCGGTGACAGGGCCGACTACAAGGTCGGACGCGGCCATGTGTACGTGTTGCGTCAAGATCCCAAGGAGTTCGTGATGCAGACGGAGGGAGATGTGGACTTCCTCAGCGTCGTCAAGCGGGCGTATGAGCACTCCGCCAAAGCAGGCAGGCTGAAATGGAAGAATCACTTCTATTTAGAGCGTGGAGTCTACACCCTTCTCTCCGTGATGGAGGGAGAAGGACCGGTAGCTGACCACGACGTGACCCTGAAGGGAGAGTATATCGACTTGTTCGACCCTGAACTGCCCGTGTTACACGAGAAAACCGTGAGCCCCGGCGAACAAGCCTTCTTGATTGACCTGAAAAAGGTGAAGCAACGCAGCCTGCCGCAAGTGGTTGCAACGGCGGCACGCGTCAGTGACGAGGTGCGTACGGAGGATTCGTACCGGTTGACGGTGAAAAGTCCGATAGAAACCACCAATTCGATGTGTGTCCTGCTGCCGGCCGAGCCCAAAACGGTGAAGGTGACCAATGCTCAGGGCGAAAGTCAGGCTTGTCGACAGCGCTGGGAGAAAGGCTCGCGTATCTTGCACCTCAGTTTTGAAAATCATCCGGACGGTATCCGTGTAGAATTAAGCTGGTAATGAAAACATCAATCGCAATTATATGAAAAAGTTCATCTTCATCCTCTTGTTTTTATCGGTGCAAGTGCCGATGATGGCCGAAAAACAATTGCCGTACAAGAATCCTACCGGACGGGAATTCCCCATTTTGGCCTGGTACTCGATGGTGTCAGACAGTAACCTGACCCGTCAACGCTTCATGGAGCTTCGCAATGCAGGCTTTAACCTCTCGTTTTCGCACACTTATAGCAATGCCGACTTGGAGAAAGCCTTCAAAGCCAGTCGTGGAACGGGAGTAAAGATTGTAGCCATGTGCTCCGAACTTGAAACGAAGACAGCTGAAACCGTAAAACGCTATCGTAAGGAGCCCACCTTGGCTGTTTGGTTCCTGAGAGACGAACCGGTGGCTACGCAGTTCGCTGACTTGCGAGGATTTCGCGACCGAATCTATGCCGCCGACAAGAACCACTTGATGTATCTGAACCTGTTGCCCAACATGGTAGCGCCGAAGGACCTCGGTACAGCCTCGTACGATGAGTATGTAGACCGTTTTGCCGACGAAATCAACCTGCCCATGATCTCTTATGACCAGTATCCCGTGATGGACGATGGCAAAAACATCTTTTTGAGAGGAGAATTTTACGGAAACTTGGAGAGTGCACGTCGTACGAGCCTGCGTCGGGGCTGTCCCTTCTGGGCCTTCTGTCTGTCGACGGCGCATGTGTTCTATCCCATCCCCACCACGGAGCATTTGCGCATAGAAGCTTTCAGTGCCTTGGCCTACGGAGCTCAGTGCATCCAATATTTTACGTATTGGACCCCTCCTACAGATTCGTGGGACTTTCATGACGCTCCAATCGACGCCAAAGGACGTCGTACGGAGGTATATTATCGCGTAAAAAGCGTCAATTACGAGATACAGAGCCAAGCACGCGTCTTTTTAGGCGCCGTAGCAACCGAAGTGGGACATACCGGAAAGCAAATTCCGATTGGAACACAACCCTACAAGGCTTTACCCGCTTCGTTTAAAGACCTGACGACTGACGGTGAAGGTTTGTTGGTGTCGAACTTAAAGAACGGACGAAGCAAATACTTGATGATTGTGAATCGTGACTTGAAGCATACACAGAATGTCAGCCTGGGAATCGTCAAGAAAGTGAGCCGTATCTTGAAGGACGGCCGCAGTGTACGCGTGAAGGCAGGTTCGACGGAACGTCATCGACTGCTTCCCGGCGATTATCTCATCTATCAATTGTAAGCACGGGGGCTTGCTTCCGTCCGATCAAACCCCGAAAAGATGATGAAAGGTGTGGTACTCTCTCTCTTGCTCCTGCTGACGGCGTTGACGCTAAGTGCGAAGTCGTCGGTGGTGAAGCGGTCGACCGACGTTCTGTGCTTGCTCCCCTCGGGAACCGGCTTCGTAAAAGCTTTAGTAGAGAAGGATCGCGAAGGTCTCTGGCAGCTCGGCCTGAGTTCGGCCACGACTTTGGCGGCCAACTACGCCCTCGAAGCCGCTATCAAGAAAGATCGTCCCGATGGAACCGGCCATCACGCCTTTCCGAGCACGCATGCAGCGGTAGCTTTCGACGGCGCCACCTTTTTGATGCGTCGTTACGGATGGAAATGGGGTGTACCGGCCTATGCCGTCTCTGCCTACGTGTCCTGGGGACGTGTGTATGCCGATCGACATGACTGGTGGGACGTGCTGGGCGGTGCCGTTTTGGGTACAGCGAGTGCGTTGATCTATACGAGACCCATTAGTCGGAAGACCGACCTGACGATTGCGCCCGTCGCCTTCGGTCGTGATGCCTGCGGCGTAGGTATGTATCTTCGCTTCTAAGGTCCGAACGAAGTTTTTAGAGCCTTTTGACAAGGCGATTCTCAGTAAAGAGACATCCGCAATGCCCAAGCAAGAGGCATTGCGGATGTTTCGTAAGCTATCAACGGAGGAGAGCAGAGGCTTAGTCTTGGGTGAACCGGAACCATTCGAGGTTGAGCAGGTCTTGGTCAGAGACCGAAGCAGGACTCTTGAAGACGAGCACCAAGGCATGAACGCCCTTGACCGGACGGACGGCCGTGCGGTGTATTTGGTAGTTGACGTCGCCGTTCATCGGACGAAGGTGACAGGTGCCTAAGAGTTCGCCGTCGGGTGCGTCAAGACGGATTTCGATGTCGGCTTCGGCGTTGGCCTGCCACGTTTTGCACTCGAAGTGGCTGATGCTCTGTTTGTTGAAGTCGTAATAGCGCCAGTAAGCCTGGTCACCATGTCTGATTTGGGACAAATACTCCACCGGTGTGTCTTCGGGATGACGCTGACAGCGCACCACCAAGTGTCCCTGCAGCTGACACGCGCGTGAAGCCTCCATGCGCCGCAACGGATTCATGGGACCGCTAACGCCCTGCGTGGTCATTTCAACCTCTTGTATCGTTCCGTCGCTATTGAAGTGGATAGACTCAACGCAGACTTTACGCATACTCGAGGTGCCGTGAGTGGGACGATGGTAAAAGATGTACCAATTCCCCTTGTACTCCACAATAGAACCGTGATTATTCACCACATTCGCTTACGAAGAGAAGTTGTCGACAATGACACCACGGTAGGTAAAGGGCCCGAGCGGCGACGTTGAGGTAGCATAGTTGAGCGTGGCACAGTTGCTTTCGCCGTGACGTTGGTGTCCGCCGTAGATGTAATAGTAGATGCCGTTGCGTTTACGCACGGAGCTGGCCTCATTGAAGGCGTGCTCTTGGAAAGTGAGCAGTTTGTCGCTGATGGGCCCCTCGATGCGGGTCAAATCACGGCTTAACCGAGCTCCTTTTGCGTAGCCCTGACCCCAATAGAGGTAAGCTTGGCCGTCATCATCAATAAAAATGGACGGATCTATACATTCTGCGCCTTTAATGACTCGGCCGTTACGGAACGGACCATACGGGCTGTCGGACACAGCGACGCCTTCGTCGTCGGTTTTATCGCCGGCGAGACAGTAGTAAAGGTAGTATTGACCGTTATGATAGATGCAGTCTGGCGCATAAAGCACGCGGTCGGTGTAATCGGTCTGTTTGCCCGGTCCTTCGGTAGCAAACGAGAACTATTCAAGGATCCAATGCGTCATGTCATCGCTCGAAAGAACGTGATAGGCCTTTGAACACCAGGTGTACCTGGGCACATCGCGTGAACCGTAGACGTAAATGCGTCCGTCAGGCATCACGCGAGGCTCCGGATCAGCAATGTACACACCCGGAGGAACGATGGGATTCAATGCTCCGTGGGCGATGGTGCCTTTCTGCACCTTCGTAGCAGAGCTTTTGGCTTGAGACGACTTGTTGAGTGAAGAACATCCCATGAGCGTAGCGGTCAGCAAGACCGTAACAACGGCGAAAAAGCTGCCTATTTGAGATGATGAACGTGAATGAATCGTACAAAATGAAAGTTTGAAAGGTCGTTATACACAGGCAACAATGCCTGTATCGCCCTGCAAATATAGGCATTTTCTGTTGTATTTGTGTCAAAAACCTCTCTTCGACGCTTTCTCAAAGGTCTTTCTTCGCATGAAAGCCGAAGAATGATGCTTACCTATAAAAAAGGTTGAAGCGAAAACCGCTCAAACGAAACATTAATGGTTTGTTCAAGCGGTTGGCATGGTATGAATTAATCCAAGACTGTATGGAGCCAAGCTTTCAAATCTTGGTCGTTAGCACGATTGAGTAATTTGCCCGTCTGCCAATGAAGTTTCGGATAGGCTTTCTTGAGTTGGATCACACTGCCGGTGATGGTACTACCACCTGATGTAGCAAAAGGGATGATGGTTTTGCCGTTCAGTTGGTGGCTTTCGATAAAGGTGTTTACGACTCTGGGGGCGAGATCCCACCAAATGGGATAACCGAGGAAAATGTAATCATACTTTCGGACATCCTTTATTGTGGTTCTGATTTTAGGCCGTGCCTGCGGATTGTTCATTTCAATGGAGCTGCGCGATTCCCGATCGTTCCAATTCAGGTCTGCCGAGGTATAGCGCTCCGTGGGAATAATCTCGCAGAGATCGGCGTTGGCGAGGTGTGCCAACTTTGTAGCCACTTGTTTGGTGGTCCCCGTAGCAGAAAAATAGGCTACCATAATCTGTTTCTTTTCCATCTTCTTGGTGTTGTTAACTTGTGAATAGGCCGTGACAGTAAGAACTGAGAGTATGGCCAGTAACGTGAATTTTATTTTTATCATCTGTTGATTGTTTTCTTGGTGTAAATTTTGTTGCCTCTTTTGTATCGTGTTAGACAGATTCTGCCTGATGGGTAACGTAAGGACATCTTTTGTCCTTGGAGATTGTATCGGCCGATCATCTGCGTTGCCGGTTCATTACCGATGGCAGAGGCAACAGAGGTGATGTGACTATAATCAACATCACTCAACCACCCTGAAATCATGCGGTGGCAGTTGGGTGTTTGTGAGGATCGAATCCAGAGATTGGGCTCCAGGAAAAGACCTTGTGGTATCAATCGTTTCGCATCGGTCACTACGGCACTGATACCGCTACTGGCACTCGATACAATCAAGCCGATATGCTTTCCTGCCATTGCTTGACCATATTGAAATAGGAAAGTTTGAAGCGGTGCAGCCATGTTACCCCACCACAATGGTGCAGCTATAATCACCATATCGTAATCGGCCATGTTCACCTCGACGGGGTCGATGGCAGGATAGGAGGAAGCCTCGTTCGGATGGTTGCGAATGGCAGTGATCAGGGCGCTACCTACGGCATATCCATTGGCGGCGTAGTCGATGCCCTTCTCGGCCGGCTCAATACGAATGACGTCGGCGTCAACCTGCGTTTGCAAATCGCTGACAATGGTGTGAACGTTGTTGGTGAAGCTATAATACACGACCAAAGTCTTGGCATTTGAAGCAAGGCTCGTGCAGAAAAGACTCCAAAATAGGACTAAATTAACGTTTGCTTTCATATGATTTCTGTTTGTTGGATTGCTGTCAAGAACTGATTGGATGATTGTACCGTGCAAAAGTACGCCCGTTGTAAAAGACATGAAGTACCATTATCCCTGGAATTCATACCAATTTTACGGTCTTGGTAGTCAAAACAGCTCAGTGGAACTCCCAATGAAGTTTTCCTGAGATACAAGAAAAAGCAGAGGCACGTCAATGGGATATTTCTTCCCTTCTACGTGCTTCTTAATGGGCTTTGTACGGTTGAGCACCGGATATGGTTCCTGCTTAGAAACTTCGGAGATGGTCGGGGATGGGTGGCATGGCGCCGGTTTGTGTACACACGTAGGCACTGACCTCAACGGCACGTTGATGTGCTTCACGAAGCGTTAGGCCTTTAAGGATGGCGGAGCAGAATGTGCCGGTGAAGGAGTCACCGGCTCCCACCGTGTCGACCACCTTGACGCGAGGCGTTTCGAGGAAGGACGTTTCGGCGGAAGAAAAGATATAGCTTCCTATGGCTCCGCAAGTCAGTACCAAGTAGCTCAGTGAGTACCGGTTGAGCAGAGCTTGTCCCACTTCTTCCATGGAAAGACCTTCGTATCCGAACATTTGGGCGACGATCTGGATTTCTTCGTCATTAATTTTAAGGATGTGGCAAAGCTGGAGAGAGTCTTCGATGATCTCTCGGCTGTAGAAGTGCTGCCGGAGATTGATGTCGAAAATTCGCAGACAGTTTTTGGGCGTTCGTTCGATGAATTGTCGGATGGTACGACGTGAGGTACTGCTGCGTTGAGCCAACGAACCCCAGCAAACGGCGTTAGAACGTTGGGCCAATTCCTCCAGTTCGGGTGTAAAAGGGATATGATCCCATGCCACGTCTTGCTTGATGTCGTAGGATGGAATGCCGTTATCGTCGAGGGTGACTTCAACGGTTCCTGTAGGATGGTCGATACGGGGCATTAAATAGTGCAAATCGTGTTGTTGGAGAGCTTCGATGGTTTCGTCGCCCAACGCATCGCGCCCGAGGGCGCTTACCGCATAGGCTTCGTTGCCGAATTGACTGGCGAAGAAGGTAAAATTGGTGGGAGCACCTCCTAATTTTTTGCCGGTTGGCAAGAGGTCCCATAAGGTTTCTCCGAGTCCGATGATAAGATGTTGCATGATAGATAATGTATAAAGGGTCGTATGGATATGCTTGGGGTTATCTGTTGCATCTATCCTTATTTATAATGACAGGTGATAGATGCGAATGTTCTTGAATTGGGCTTCGTCGTGGTCTGATGTGTAAAGGCGCACGTGCCGATAAGGTTGTGTCGGAAATATCAGGTTGGTCATGGCAATGCGACCATGGTCGATAAAGAGTTCCACAGAACATTTGTCGACAAAGATGTCGAGGTGGAAGGTCTTTCCCTCACAAAGGCGAAGTGGCGCCCAAGTGGTCATGGCAAATTCGTTGATGTATTTGATGTCGTAGTCCAAGTGTTTGGGCCTTTGTTTCCCGTCTTTATCGGTGATCAACTCTGCCGGATGAATGCCTGCCCGATGGCCAAACTCCGTGATGCCGCTCTCGGTACGGTCCATGACGGCCTGGCCAGCTTTCAGGTCCAGATAAATCAGGCAGCGTTCGCCCAAGTCGTTGTAGAGTTCAAGGCCGGCAACCTTGTTCTTGTGAGGAGTGATGTCGGCTTCTAACTCGAACGAGCCTTGATAATCGGCAGTTGCGTCGGTGTAACGACTCTCACCGGCGATGACGGCATCAGGAAGGGTGTGACATTCCTTTCGCAACAGTCTGATTTCAGGTGCTACGTCGGCCGAAACATAGTAATGCCGGTCTTTCAGGTAAAGGCTCAACTCACGTGGCAGTCCGTTGGCTCCTCGGTGCTGACGGGTGGGGGTGATGTTGGCATATTGCCAGTTGCTCATCCAGGGTAGGGCGATGACGCGTTCACCCGTGTTGGAGAAGCAGACAGTGGCGTAATGGTCCTTACCATAGTCCAACCATTTGGCAACATGCGGGTCATCGGTAACATGAAAGTTCGTACCATCGAAGTCGCCCACAAAATATTCGGTAGCACTGCCCCCAAATGGTCCGCCGGGATTGACATTCATCAGCATCACATATTTTTTGATGTCGGGCTGCCCTTTCACCGCCAACTCTACAAAGTCGGGACACTCATATTGACATGGTTGGGCGCCATAACCTTTGCCGAATGAACTGAGATATTTCCAGTTCTTCAAGTTAGTCGAAGTGTAGAAACGGATTTCTTTGTCGGCCGAAACAATCATGAACCAGCACGCCTTGGGTTCATACCAAAATACTTTCGGATCACGGAAGTCGCGAAGGCCATCAAAGGGGCGTAGAACGGGGTTACCCTCGTATTTGGTAAATGTACGTCCGTTATCGGTGCTGTATGCCATACATTGAACCTGTCCGTTGCGACTGCTGGCTGAAGTATAGAGTGCAATGATAGCATTTGGACCGTAACCGGCCGTATTGTTCTTATCAACGACGGAAGAACCGGAGAAGATGTGCCCCAAAGTATCACGGCAGATAGCCGTTGGAAGCTCTTCCCAGTGGCAGAGATCCTTGCTGACAGCGTGTCCCCAGTGCATGTTGCCCCAAATGCTGCCGTAGGGATTGTACTGATAGTAGAGATGGTACTCACCGTCCTTGTAAACCATTCCGTTGGCGTCGTTCATCCATCCGTAAGAAGGTGTATGATGATAAACGGGCCGGTAATAGTCGGTATTGATAGGGTTCCAATGGTCGGTGAGAGCCAGTTGTCCGTCTTTAAGTGTTAACGCGTCATGTGGAAGGCCCAAAACACGGATCGTGACCGAGCGTTCTTTCCCCAAAGCGAAGGGTACATAGTAATCCGTCTTCTTTCGGGCAAGACGTATATCCATCCAGGTATCGTCTTTTTGTTGGGTGTCGAGCAATACGCGGGCCTCTCCCGCTGCTTCTTCAATGGGCAGTAGCAGATAGCGCAAGGGTTGTTCGATGGTAATGATGGTGGTGTCGCCTTGTCGGGTAGTGCACATCGTGGTTTGAGCCAAGGCGGTTAGACAGGCGATGACCATCAGGGTAAAGAGAAAAGAATATCGGGTTGTCATGATAGGAACTGAATGTGCCAAGCAACTTAGTATAACAAAAGACAGGAGTGGCGCGATAGGCGCAAATGTACAGATTAATTTTCATCCTTCCAAGGTGGTGAATCCTATTTTATAGCATGAATGATAGGAAAAATTGGGAAAAGTGACAACCATCAGGAGGTAATCTTTCTGTAAATTTGCAACGTCTGATAGAATTAATAACCATGAAAATATTAGTAATAGAGGACAATGAAGAGTTGCGTGAACTCATCGTCCGCTCGCTCAAAAAAGAACGTTACGTGGTAGAAGAAGCTCCCACTTTACGCGTGGCACGCATGAAGACCTCGATTTATGAATACGATTGTATTCTGCTTGATTTGATGTTACCCGACGGCGACGGTCTTACGCTGCTTAGGGAGTTGGCCGTGCGAGGAAGGAAAGGAAATGTGATTATCCTTTCGGCCAAGGACTCTATTGAAGACAAAGTGGAGGGATTGGAGTTAGGTGCCGACGATTATCTTCCCAAGCCTTTCCATTTAGCAGAGTTGCATGCCCGTATTCGCAGCGTGGTACGTCGCCATCAGCGCGATGGACAGCCTCATATCAGCATGGCGAATGTTTCGATTTATCCCGATCAGCATCGGGTAGAGGTTGATGGAAAACCGCTTGACTTGGTTCGCAAGGAATATGACATTCTGCATTACTTCGTGCAGCGTCGTGGCCGTTTGGTGGAAAAGCAGACTTTGGCCGAGGCTATTTGGGGTGATGATATTGATCAGGCTGATAGCTTTGATTTCATCTATGCCCAAATGAAAAACCTGCGCAAACGCTTGAAGGCTGCCGGCGCTCAGGTGGAATTTCGCACTGTGTATGGCTTTGGCTACAAGTTGGTGGAAGTATGAAACTTTGTCACGTCATCTTATTGCGCCTATCCTTGCTCAAGGCTGTCATCATCGGCCTTTGGGCGTTGGGCTTTTATTATGCGATCGTGGCTGAAATCAATGATGAGACCGACGATGCGTTGAGGGCGTATGCCGAAATGCTGATTCTTCGTTCCTTGGCCGGCGAGCGTTTGCCTGCCGATGACGACGGTTCCAACAATGGTTATCGCCTGCGACCGGTCAGTAAGTCTTACGCTGACCATCAAGAGCATGTCACTTATGCCGATCGCAGCATCTATTTTCCGGAAGTTGACGACTACGAACCGGCACGAACCATTACGTACGTGTTCCAAAATCAACAAGGACAGTATCAGGAATTGGTGGTCTATACACCAACCATTGACAAGGACGATTTGGAACGTTCCATTCTCATTTGGATTGTTGTTCTTTATTTGGGCGTTTTACTCGGTTTGGCCTGGGTCAATCTGTGGACCTTGCGTCGCAGCATGCGCCCCTTGTGGCAGTTGTTGGATTGGTTAGACTCTTATCGTTTAGGTATTCCCCATCAACCTTTGCACATCGAAACGCGTATTTCAGAATTTAAGCGGTTGGGTAAGGCTGTCGGCGAAAGTGTTGAACGTAATGAGCGGATTTTTGAAGAGCAGAAACGTTTTGTGGCCAACGCCTCACATGAATTGCAGACGCCAATAGCGGTTAGCATGAACCGTTTGGAGATGTTGCTCGACGATGGTACGCTGACAGAAGAGCAGATGGGAGAGATACTTAAAACTTTGCACACTCTTAGACATATGTCGGAGTTGAATAAGTCGTTGTTACAACTTTGTAAGATTGAAACCGGTCATTATGTCGGCCATGTTAAGGTGAATTTCTCCGACATACTTCAGGTGTTATTGCCCGACTTGAAGCAGCTTTATCGTCATCGGCAATTACAGTGGGAGCAAATGATTGTTGAACCCTTCGTGAACGAGATGGATGAGGCTTTGGCTCGCATGCTGTTGGCGAATCTGCTGAAGAATGCCATCGTTCACACCCGTTCCGCCGGGAGTGTTTCTGTCAAGATGAATGCCGAAGGATTCCGTGTAGCCAATAGCGCTGAGGGAGGACCGCTCGATGCCACCCTTATATTTGAATGTTTTTATCACTTGTCTGCTCGTCCTGACTCCATGGGCTTGGGCTTGTCGATTGTCCGTGCCATATGCAGTTGCAGTGGGCTTGATGTCCACTATCGTTATGACCACGGCATGCACCTGTTTGAAGTGCGTCGTTCGGTGGAAGAAAGAAAATGACACTTTCTTGTAGAATGCTTTGCTGCAGAGTGTCACTTTCCAAAACGGTTTATCCGTCAGCAGGAGAATTTTATGTACCTTTGCACACAATCAGCAAAAATAGAATACCGTATGATTCAATTCTTCAAAACAACATCCGGCAGCATCATTGCGACGGATACTCAGCAGCCTTTATCGGCTGAAGCATCTGACGCCTTGTCTTGGCTTTTTAGCGAAGCCACTGCCTTGACTGAAAATAAGATAGAAGGATACTTTGTAGGTCCGCGTCGTGAAATGATTTCTCCCTGGAGTACCAATGCCGTTGAGATTGCTCAGAATATGAACATCACGGGCCTTCGTCGCATAGAGGAGTATTTCCCTGTTGAAACAGAAGATGCAGAATACGACCCCATGCTGCAACGTTTGTATCGTGGACTTGATCAGGAGATATTCACCATTACTCGTCAGCCGGAAGCCATTCGCATGGTTGAGAATATAGAGGAGGAAAATGAAAAAGAAGGCTTGGCACTTTCTCCTGAAGAGATTGAATACCTCCATGGGGTGGAAAAACAGTTGGGACGCAAACTCACCGACTCGGAAGTCTTCGGTTTTGCGCAGATCAACTCAGAGCATTGCCGCCACAAAATATTCGGTGGTTCCTTTATCATCGATGGCAAAGAAATGCCTTCGTCCCTCTTTGCTATGATTAAGAAGACCACACAAGAAAACCCTCATCAAATTATATCGGCCTACAAAGACAACGTAGCCTTTGCCCAAGGTCCTGTGGTGGAACAATTTGCTCCGAAGGACCAAAGTACAAGCGACTACTTTGCCATAAAAGATATCGAAAGCGTGATTTCGCTCAAGGCTGAGACCCACAACTTCCCCACAACGGTGGAGCCCTTCAATGGTGCAGCTACCGGTACGGGTGGAGAAATCCGTGACCGTATGGGTGGTGGTGTCGGTTCTTGGCCCATTGCCGGTACGGCTGTCTATATGACGGCATATCCCCGATTGGAGGGCGGACGTAGTTGGGAAAACATCTTGCCCGTTCGTCAGTGGCTCTATCAAACACCGGAGCAGATTCTTATCAAGGCTTCTAACGGAGCCAGTGATTTTGGTAATAAGTTCGGTCAACCGCTTATCGCCGGTTCGGTGTTGACGTTTGAACATCAGGAAAACGGCGAAAAATATGGTTACGACAAGGTGATCATGTTGGCCGGTGGCGTGGGTTATGGAACCAAACGCGACTGTCTGAAGAAAGAACCTCGTCCGGGCAACAAGGTAGTAGTAGTCGGTGGCGATAACTATCGCATCGGTTTGGGCGGCGGCAGCGTGTCAAGTGTTGATACCGGTCGTTACTCCAACGGCATTGAGCTGAATGCCATTCAGCGTGCTAATCCTGAGATGCAGAAACGAGCCTATAATCTGGTGCGTGCTTTGTGCGAAGAAGATGTCAATCCTGTAGTATCTATTCATGACCATGGTAGTGCAGGCCACGTGAACTGTCTCTCCGAATTGGTGGAAGAGTGTGGTGGTCGTATTGATATGGCCAGTCTGCCTATTGGTGACTCCACTTTGTCGGCCAAGGAAATCATTGCCAACGAAAGTCAGGAACGTATGGGCTTGCTCATCGATCAGGAGCACCTGGAGCATGTGCAGAAGATTGCCGAAAGAGAACGTGCTCCGATGTATGTTGTGGGCGAAACAACGGGCGATGCCCATTTCTCTTTTGAACAAGCCGACGGAAAACGTCCCTTCGACCTGGATGTGGCACAGATGTTCGGTCATTCGCCCAAGACAGTGATGGTGGACGAAACCGTAGAACGTAAATACGAGAATCCGACCTACGAGACCTCTCAACTTTCAGAGTATCTGCACAACGTACTTCAACTTGAAGCCGTGGCATGTAAGGACTGGTTGACCAACAAGGTAGACCGTTCCGTGACCGGAAAGATAGCCCGTCAGCAGTGTCAGGGCGAATTACAGTTGCCATTGAGCGACTGTGGCGTTGTAGCTCTCGATTATCGGGGTCGTAAAGGTATTGCAACTGCATTGGGCCATGCTCCCCAGGCAGGATTGGCTAACCCGGCAGCCGGCAGTGTGCTCTCGGTGGCCGAAGCATTGACCAACATCGTGTGGGCTCCACTCTCAAATGGTCTCGACAGTGTTTCCCTTTCAGCCAATTGGATGTGGCCTTGTCGTTCACAAAAGGGTGAAGATGCTCGCCTCTACCAAGCTGTTGAAGCACTCAGCGATTTCTGCTGTGACTTACAAATCAATGTCCCGACCGGGAAAGATTCGCTTTCGTTGAGTCAGCAGTATCCCAATGGCGAAAAGATTATCAGCCCGGGTACGGTGATTGTTTCCGCCGGTGGAGAAGTTGAAGATGTTCGTAAAGTGGTGTCGCCTGTATTGGTGAACAAGAAACATACCACACTCTATCATATCGACTTCAGTTTCGATGAACTCCGTTTGGGAGGCTCTGCGTTTGCTCAAAGTTTGAACAAGGTAGGCAGTGATGTGCCCACGGTGAAGAATCCCGAGTATTTCCGCTCTGCTTTCGATGCTGTTCAGCAGTTAGTGCGTGACGGTTTAGTGCTGGCAGGTCATGACATCTCGGCAGGTGGTTTGATTACTTGCTTGCTTGAAATGTGTTTTGCCAATGTTGAAGGCGGTCTCTCCGTGCAACTCAGCGGTTTCAAGAATGCCGACCTCATCAAGATCTTGTTCGCAGAGAATCCGGGCGTAGTTATTCAGGTAGACGACAATCATCGTGCTGAGGTGAAGAAGGTGCTCGAAGAGGCCGGTGTCGGTTATCTCAAGATTGGTAAACCTACAGAAGAACGTCACATTCTGGCCGAATGGGACGGACGTACCTACCAGTTCGGTATCGACTATTTGCGCGACGTTTGGTATCAGACCAGTTATGAACTCGATACCAAACAGAGTTTCAACGGCCAGGCCAATGCCCGTTTTACCAACTACAAGTGCCAGCCTTTGGAAACAGCGTTTGATAAATCCTTCACGGGAAAGATGGAACAATACGGCATTTCGGCCGATCGTCGTACACCTTCTGGCGTACGTGCTGCCATCATTCGTGAAAAAGGTACAAATGGCGAGCGTGAAATGGCGTACGTGCTCTACTTAGCGGGCTTTGATGTGAAAGACGTCATGATGACTGACTTGATTACGGGTCGTGAAACGCTCGACGACATTAACATGATAGTATTCTGCGGTGGTTTCTCCAATTCCGACGTATTAGGCTCTGCCAAAGGATGGGCTGGCGCCTTCCTTTATAACCCGAAAGCCAAGGCTGCGCTCGACCGTTTCTATGCACGGCCCGATACTCTCTCGTTGGGCGTTTGCAACGGATGTCAGTTGATGGTGGAATTGAACTTGATTCATCCCGAATTGCCTAAGCGCACCCACATGCTTCACAATGTAAGCGGTAAATTCGAGAGCAACTTCCTCGGCTTGACGGTACAGACCAACCGTAGCGTGATGCTTGGAAGTTTGAGTGGCACCAAACTCGGTGTCTGGGTGGCTCATGGAGAGGGACGTTTCTCTCTGCCTCTGTCAGAAGATCATTATAATATTGTATTGAAATATAGTTACGACGATTATCCAGCCAACCCCAATGGTTCTGATTACAGCGTGGCAGGTATCTGCAGTGCTGATGGGCGCCATTTGGCCATGATGCCTCATCCCGAACGTGCTTTCTTCCCTTGGCAATGTGCTACTTATCCGGCCCATCGCAAGACCGATGAGGTGACACCATGGATAGAGGCCTTTGTGAATGCTCGCAAGTGGGTGGAGGAACATCGTCAATAATTGAAGGTTCATTTATTTAATATCAAGAGTTATGAAAAAGTATGTATGTGTTGTTTGCGGTTACGTGTACGATCCGGCTGCTGGAGACCCTGATGCCGGTATCGCTCCTGGAACTGCATTCGAGGACCTGCCCGAAGATTGGGTTTGTCCACTGTGTTCAGTAGGAAAAGATGATTTTGAAGTGGTTGAGGAGTAAATAGTTCTTCAGTCTATTTCATGTAACAAATATGGGGCTGTGCCGATGTTGGCATAGCTCCATATTTGGTTTAATTGCGTTAGTCCATAAATCACCATATAAATTCCCTGCAAAAGGGCGAAGATGTTCGTTATCTGAGGGTAGTATGTTCGCTGCCATGGTTTCGTTCTCGCTCACGTGAGGGCGTATGCGATACGCCCCTACACCTGTTCGATTTTTTCACGGGTAATATGATGGTCAAACATTATGATTTCACACGTTATCGCCCAACATGACATCATCGTTTGATGTGCAACCACGCCAACGTGGAGGGCGTTGTGATACGCCCCTACGGTTTTTCGTCAGAAAAAGGCTTCTATGGACGATTGACTTTCACCTTGATTTCGGCGGTTAGGCCGTCTTTCTTGACTCGGATGATTCCGGTGCCTTCTTCCATGGCGTGGAATCGGCCTGTTACATCGACGTGTCCCAGTGAAGTCGGTATAACTTGATACTCGCAGAGATCGAGGCGGCGGTCTAACACCTCGTCATATTGGTTGAACGACATCACGTTCAGGGCTTCTTCTTTTAGGGACGCAATGGTCAGCTGCGGTTTGTTGAAGGCTATACGCACAACTTGCTTGTCTTCCGGAGCCGTTGAAACGGCAAGCATGGCTGTTTTGACTGCTCGAATGCCTTCCTTGGGTCGTCCGGGTAGGTTTTTCATCTCGTGGTCGACCACCATGGCTGATGATCCGCCCGAGTCTAAGTTGATGACATCCCACGAACCGTGTTTCACCAACCAACAAGCCAGCTCCACGCAGTCGACCGGGGCGCTTGCGTCTGAGGCTTCGGTCACAACCATATAAACCTTCCTTTTGTCACGCGAGAGTCCCACCATAGTACGGGATGCCTTTTGGTATTCGCGACCATTTTCAAAGTCGTTGTACTCTCCGTCGTGGAATTTACCGTCATGTACCAAGCTCGGATAACCGTGAAAACCGGCGTATATGTTCTTGGGCGCTTCTCCCCAGAAGGGATTCTCAATGCGTTGTGCTACGATCATGGTGTCGCCGACGGTAAGATGACCCTTGAAGGCGTCAGTGGCAGCGTTGCGCAAGAAGAGTACAGACGTTCCTCGTGAGGTTGCGATGGGGTGAGAGGAGATTCCTACTACTTTGCAACGGATGTCAGGGCCGTTAAACAGCCATTCATCGAGAGCTTGCAGACCAATATAAGTGCCTTTGTCGTCGCGTAGAGTGCGACTATTCATACGATTGAACATGATCACATCGCCCACCATGCCGCTAATGGCTCCGCTGTTGTAGCTTTCAATGGCTACCGACGTTCCGTCGGGTGCCGTACAAGCCGTGATGAAGCGTGATTCATAGGTTTTTCGGTCGAAAGCTTTGAACACACCGGCCGTTCCATCCTTACTGATCCCCAACATGCAGCGGCCGTTGAGGTAATGAGTCATTTCTCCCTGCGATACATTGGTCGCAATGGAGATGCCGTCGTCGTAACTGAAAAAATCATGGTTCACGGCAGCTTTGACTTGATGACCGGGACGGGAGTTCTGGCGTGAAAATTGTGGCACCGTCCATCGTGCTACATGCGGTACCTGGTCGTTGCTCTCGGCTTCTTCCAGGCGTACCCACGGGTTACTGATGTCGACTTCCACACACCACAGGCGCAGGGGCTTATCCTTATAATAATAGAAGGTGTACACCATACCTGGCCCGATGGTATAGCGTTCAACCACTTCGCCTTCACCCCAACCGGGGTCGCGTATGATCTCAACGGTGGCCCCTCCCCTCAGTCCGAACAACAGGAAGAGCAGAACGGCCACCGTTCTTGTCAGGTATGGGTGAATCATTGACGTCAGATGATTACTTATAACGCACCCACTTCATCATATCCTTCAAGGTAGGCTTCTTGCCATACATCAATATACCTACACGATAGATACGTGACGAAAGCCAGATGATGGCAGCCGAAGTGCCGTAAAGCAGTACGAGCGACAAAGCAGTCTGCCACCAAGGAATGCTAAAGGGCAAACGCACCATCATCACCACGGGTGATGTGAATGGAATGAATGAACACCACAAGGCCAGCGGTCCGTCGGGATTCTCGCGACTGAACATGCCGGCGTAAAGGGCAAAGATAAACAGTAATACGATGGGCATCATAAACTGTTGGGAGTCTTGTTGCTCATTGACACTGGCTCCGATAGCGGCAAAGATGGATGCATAGAGTAGGTAACCGCCCACGAAGTAGCACACAAAGAGCAGGCCCATCTCGGTAAAGTTCATGCCTTGCAGCACTTGCAGGAAGAGGTTGCTTTCGGGCATCTCTGCTGTCATACCGGGCGTGAGGCCGTCGGCAGCAGGTACTTCCGATAAACCCAACGATACACCCAAGATAGAGAATAATGATACCAACATCAAAGCCCAGATGAAGAATTGTGTCAGACCGACCAAGGCTACAGCGATGATCTTTCCAAACATCAATTGATAGGATTTGACCGAGGATACCATGATTTCAACGATTCTATTGGTCTTTTCTTCCATCACTCCTTGCATGACCATGCTGCCATATGAGAGGATAAACATATAAATCAGTAGCGACAGCAGCAGACCCACTACACCGGCAATCTCGGCTGATGACACTGTGGCCCCTTTTTCCTTGTCCCACTTGATGGTCGTGATTGCTAAGTCGGCGTTGACATCGTCAACCAGTTTCTCTATGTCCTCGATCTGGTAAGCTGAGAGGCGATCATTGCGCAGGCGTTTCGACAACTTCTCGTTGATGTATTTCTCAACATAGCCGGGTACTTCTGATGGAGAGTAGAGTGTGACGGCACCCGCCTTGCCCAACGAGTCGCGCAAGGTCAGTACAACGGCGTTATCCGACAAAGAGAGCAGTGACTCCAGTTGTTGGTCGAGCGTATCGGTTGGTGCCACCGTCGCGAAGGTGATACAGTCGGTATTCTCCAGCACGGTGCCATACCGACCGGTGACGTCAATCACCGACACTTGGCACGATTTCTTTTCTTCCGACATGGCCAGCCAGGCCGGAACGAATACAACTGCCGCTATCAGGAAGGGCATCAGTATGGTCAAAAGGATAAACGAACGTTTTTTGATGCGAACAGAGTATTCACGTTGTATGATAATCCATATTTTGTTCATTGCTCGGTGGTATTAAGTTGTTGGTCTTGTTCTTTTCCTACCACGCGTAGGAAGATATCGTTCATCGATGGCAGCAGTTCGTCGAAGGCTAAGATCTCTGTCTGCTGTCCGATGCGAGTCAGGAACGCCGAATTGGTTTCGCCGGCCGGCTTCTCGACTGTCAGACAACGGCGTCCGTGGCTGATTTCGCTGTTGACAACTTTCAAATCAGGCGGTATAGGCGATGAGTCAGGTATGGTCACCCGCTTCAGGCGGTCGTCCTTGTATTGGGCACGGGTGGTTTCAACCGTTCCCTGCAATACTACTTTTGAATGATTGATCAGTGCAATGCTGTCACACAGCTCCTCCACCGAAGCCATGTTGTGTGTGGAAAACAATATGGTGTGTCCCTTGTCACGCAATTCCAATATTTCACGTTTGAGCAGCTCGGCATTCACCGGATCGAAGCCACTGAATGGTTCGTCGAAGATAAGCAAGGGAGGTTCATGCAGTACGGTGGTGATGAATTGCACCTTCTGTTGCATACCTTTCGAGAGTTCCTCAAGCTTTCGATGCCACCAAGGCATGATGTCAAACTTCTCAAACCAATATTTCAGCCTTTGTTTGGCGTCACGCTCGCTCAGTCCTTTCAGCCGTGCCAGGTACACAGCCTGCTCACCCACCTTCATTTTCTTGTATAGACCTCGTTCTTCGGGTAAATATCCGATGCGCATCATGTCGGCTTCGCAGAGTAGATGCCCGTCAAAGGTCACACTGCCTTCATCGGCTACGGTGATGTGGTTGATGATACGGATGAGCGTGGTTTTTCCAGCACCGTTAGGCCCAAGCAGTCCGAACACTTTCCCTTCGGGCACGCGGATGCCTACGTGATCAAGGGCTGTATGTTCGGCAAATCGCTTGACGATGCCTTCGGCAATAATATAATCAGACATATTTTATAATGGGTTTTGTATGTGTACTGTTGCAAAAGACTTACAAACATTCAGGTAAAGTGTAAAGTCGAGTGCTGTTACTACCTTTGATGAGGATAAGACGGCCTTCGAGAGGGGTTTGTAGCAAGGCTTCGTACACTTCTTCCACCTTGTTGAAGGTGCGGAAGCCTGTGTTTACAGCCTGGAAGCGTTTGCCTACCAACCAGACTTCTTCCAGCGAGGAGTCGGCTTGTAGCTGTTCTACCACCTTGCGATGTTCGTCGGCCGAGGCTTCTCCCAATTCTGCCATGTCTCCAATGATGACCATCTTGTGTGGGGCTTTCATCGCGGCAAAATTGCTGAGTGCAGCTGCCATGCTGGTCGGATTAGCGTTATAAGCATCTACGATCAGCCGGTTGTGTGCCGTCTGGCGAAGCTCGGAGCGGTCGTTTTTGGGCTGATACGTGGCCAGGGCAAAGTTGATCTCGGGTTCTTCGAGGTCGAAATATACACCCACGCAGATGGCTGCCAACACGTTGCTCAGGTTATAGCGTCCGATGAGGTGAGTAGTAACCTGTTGCCACTCATCACAGCCCTGCCTGCGCCACCGAACCACCAAATACGGGTTGCATTCAACCACCTCACCTTCTACCAAACAGCCTTTTCCGCCCGGTTCGCCATACGAAACCACCGTCAATCCCTCTGTGAGGGGACTCAAGTAAGGATTGTTTGCATGAAGGAAGACGGTGCCTTGGGCTTTCGTGCGCAGGTAGTCATAGAGTTCGGCCTTCGTTTGAACGACGCCTTCAAACGATCCGAAGCCTTCCAAGTGGGCTCGGCCCACGTTGGTAATCAATCCGTAGTCGGGGTCGACAATACGACTCAAATCAGCAATCTCACCCGGATGGTTAGCGCCTGTTTCGATCACCGCCATCTTGTGTAGTCCGTTCAGACGCAACAGCGTCTTGGGTACACCGATATGATTGTTGTAGTTGGCCTCTGTGGCCAGAGTCTGATAACGTTGTGACAACACGGCTGCTGTGAGTTCTTTCGTCGTTGTCTTTCCATTCGTACCGGTGATTTGCAGCACCGGATGAGGGAAGTGTGAGCGATGTTCATGGGCCAAATCCTGCAAACTGGTGAGTACATCGTTCACTAAGATATATCGTTCGTCATCAGCCGGAATGACATCGGCTTCGTCAACAATCGCGTAAGCACAGCCTGCATCCAAGGCCTTTGCAGCATAAAGGTTGCCATTGAAGTGTTCGCCTTTGAGGGCAAAGAAGAGTGAGCCCGTAGGACAGTCGCGACTGTCTGTTGTCACTACCGGGTATTTCTTGAACAACTGATACAGTTGAGATATTTCCATGGAGATCTTGATCAAAATTGTACAATTAATTGAGCAAAAGTACACTTTTTCCAGTTGTTACCGTCAATTCGTCCCTTTTTTCTTTGTGGAGAAAGCGCAGAAACATTCCATCCGACCCGATTGTGGGCATCGTACAAGCCAAGATTTCAATCGAACAGGGGTAATGATTAACCGTATTCAGCCACGATCATAAACGAACAGGTGTAAACATGAACAACAACACCCCCGAACGAATCGCGACGATGGTAACATGAAACACACAACACCCTCA